>NZ_JAAOQS010000008.1:0-148921 GCF_011603105.1 Rhodococcus sp. A14
GGGAGCTTCAGTGGGATCTGCAGGCTCGGGATCTGGATTCCGCCCGGGAGCTGCACGTTGCTGGGGATGTGGAGGTACGGCGGGATCTTCAGGTTCCGGAGGTCGCCGATGTTGACGTCCGGCAGGTTCAGCCCGGTCAGTTCCTTCAGCGGAATGACGATGTCGGGGATCTGCGACAGCACGACCTGCGCGATCTCGGTGGACACTGCCGAGTTGGAGGTTTCGTTCGTGGATTTGACGTCGGAGGGTGCGCTACTGATGCCGTAGACCGCAACGGGACTTGCGACAGCCAGAGCGGCGACAGCCCCGAGGACAATCGAGGGCTTCGGTCGACGGTGCGGCAAGGGGGACTCTCCTCAGTTGTAGTTTCCTGCGAGCGACCTCGCGTGTCTGCAACTCGTGATGCTCATGTGACTGAAGAGACTGTTGTTGCTAACTCCAACCACTCTTGCCACACTAGTCACACAGGTCCATAACGCTCAACCTTACATTGAGACTTTATCCCGAATTTCTCGGACCCGCTGAGACGAGGTGCACGCCCCGTCTCAGCGCTCGTTGTTCAGCGATGAGGAGTGCAGTGATGGCGAAGACCGAATTCGGGGTTCGTGCAGGTAGACCTGCCTGGACCCGCAGGAGGCGGTACATCGCGGGCCCTCCAGCCCCGCGCGGATTCACGGCCAGACTTCTGCGCGCGTCGGCGCTCGGCATCGCACCCGTCCTCGTCGTCGGCGCCGTCACCGGCGTCGTCGTGCACGTGCGCTCCTCCGGCCAGGACGTCCGGGAAACCGTCGCCTCCGACACGCCGTACACGCTCTCCGGGCACGGCAACGGCCACGGCCGCGGGATGGGCCAGTGGGGCGCCTACGGATACGCGAAAGATCAGGGATGGGCGGCCGAGCGCATCCTCGGCCACTACTACGGCGGCACCACACTCGGCACCCTCGCCGACGCACAGATCAGCGTCCGGCTGCAGGCGCGTGACGATCAGCCGCTCGACGTCTACTCCGACGCCGGCGCCGTCGTCGCCGGCAAGCCCGTCGGACCGCGAGAGGCCGTCCACCTCACGCCGACCGCCGACGGCGGCGCCAACGTCGTGGTGACGCGCGGATGTGCCGGCGAGGTCCTGTGGCAGGACGCCACCGACCATCCGTGGGTGGACCCGGTCGACCTGACCCCGGACCGTCCCGCGAACGAGCACTTGAAGCTGTGCGCCGGTGACACCCCCTACCGCGGCGCGCTCGGGGTCGCGCTCGACGGCGCCGCCGTCCGCACCGTCAACGTCCTCGACATGGACGACTACCTCCTGGGCGTCGTGCCCGCCGAGGCGAAAGCCGGCTGGGCCGACACCGGTGGGGCCGAGGCGCTTCGGGCGCAGGCCGTCGCGGCCCGCTCCTACGCTGCCGCCGAGAACCGGGAAGAGTACGCGAAGACCTGCGACACCCAGAGCTGCCAGGTGTACGGGGGTTCCGCGAAGGAAGACCCGCGGACCACCGACGCCGTCCGTTCTACCAAGGGCACCATCCTGACGAAGGACAACAAGCCCGTCGCCGCCGAATTCTCCTCGTCCACAGGCGGATACACCGCGGGCGGCGAGTTCCCGGCCGTCGAGGACCAGGGCGACACCGTGTCACCGAACCACGACTGGACGGTGACCCTCACCGCGGGCGACATCGCGTCCGCGTTCAACGTCGGAGACCTCGAATCGTTCGAGGTGGTCACCCGCAACAACTTCGGAGTCGACGGCGGACGCGTCACCGGTGTGAAGGTGGTCGGATCGTCGGGCACCGCCGAGGCGACGGGCGCCGAGGCGCGGTCGAAGCTGAAACTCAAGTCCGACTGGTTCACGGTCGGTGACGGGCTCGGCGTCCCCGCACCGCCTTCCGCCCCCGAACCCGAGTCCACCCTCGCGTCCGCGGGTGAGGACGAGGACACCGTCGGCACCACCGAGGGTTCGCCGATCGCCGAGAAGTACAAGGAACTCGGCGGCGTCAACAGCACGCTGGGAGCGCCGATCGGTCCCGAGATGATGCTGCCGTCGGAGGCGGGGAAGTTCCGGATGTACACCAACGGAACCATCATCTGGACCAAGAAGCTGGGCGCGCAGGTGATCGACGCCAGCGTGCTGCGCGAGTGGTTACCGACGGGCGGCAGTTAGGCCGGGCAGAGCGGACCGGTTCCCTCGAGCACGGCGAGCATCCCGTCGACGGACTCGCCCCAGCCGAAGTCCTCGGCCCGCCGTCGGGCCGACGCCCGGCGCGTGCGTGAGGGGATCGCGAGTATGCCGCTCACCGCTTCGGCGAACGCGGGACCCCGGTCCCGGGCCAGGGCGCCGCAGCCGGGTGTGATGATCTCGGCGAGCGCCGACGACTGTGACGCGACCACCGGGGTGCCCGCCGCGAGCGACTCGAGCGCCGACAGGCAGAACGTCTCGTGCGGTCCGGGCGCCAGCGACACGTCCGCCGACGCGAACAGCGACGCCAGGCGGCCCTTGTCGCTGATGAAACCGGTGAAGTGCACGGGGAGCCCGCGGGCCCGGTACTGCAGCGCCTCACGCCGCGGGCCGTCCCCGGCGATGACCAGCCGGGCGTCGTGGCCCTGCCGCCGCAGCAGCCGGACGGCGTCGATGCTCCGTTCCACCTGTTTCTCCACCGACAGCCGGCCGCAGTGCAGAAGGAAACGTTGCGCCGGGTCGGCGAACGAGTCGCGCATCACCTGGTCGTGTTTGCCGGGATGGAACATCGTGAGGTCCACACCGAGCGGGACCCGGTGCAGATTGGGGGCCCCGATCCGGGTGAACTCCTCGCTCGCGAAGTCCGTCGTGCAGACGACGGCGTCGTAATTGCGGGCCATCCGGCGGTTCGCGATATCGGCCCAGCCGCGGGCTACTCGACGCGGAGCGAGTTGGCCGAGCAGCCGGTCGAGGCGTTCGTGTGACACGACCACACTGCGCACCCCACGGGTGCGGGCCCAGCCCCCGAAACCGCGCAGAGTGAGCCGGTCGGACACCTCCAGGACGTCGGGTCGCAGACCGCTGACGACGTCGGCCACCCGCCGCGGATTGACCACGCGATAACCCCCTGTCGCGGGGATGGTGGGAGCAGACCGCGTGATCCGCAGGACCCCACTCGGCAGCAGCTCCTCGCAGTCGCGCTGACCTGGGACGACGAGGACCACCTCGTGCCCGCGTTCGACGTACCCCTGACCCCAGTTGTGGAGGGCGGTGCGAAGCCCACCCGACCGCGGTCCGTAGAAGTTCGCCAGCTGGACGATGCGCACCCGCTCATGAAGCGCGATCGCCGCGTCGGCGGGAACAACGAGGTCTGCAGAACCGGTGAATACAGGGAGAACTCCTCGTGCGTGCCGAGGGGGTCCTTGCCCCCCTTGGCCGCGCACGGGCGGCGGAGTCGCTTACCCTGGTTCATCGTGACCGCTGCAACCCCAGAGACAACCGCCCCTGGCCGGTACGACCTCATCGTCGTCGGCTCCGGATTTTTCGGACTGACCGTCGCCGAGCGTGCAGCAACACAGCTGGGTAAGCGTGTGCTGGTGCTCGACCGTCGTCATCACCTGGGCGGAAACGCCTATTCGGAGGCCGAGCCCGAGACCGGCATCGAGATCCACAAGTACGGAGCGCACCTGTTCCACACCTCGAACAAGAGGGTGTGGGACTACGTCACCCAGTTCACCGAATTCACGAACTACCAGCACCGCGTGTTCGCGCTGCACAAGGGGCAGGCGTACCAGTTCCCGATGGGGCTGGGCCTGGTGTCGCAGTTCTTCGGGCGCTACTTCACCCCGGACGAGGCGCGGAAGCTGATCGCCGAGCAGTCCAGCGAGATCGACTCGGCGTCCGCGTCCAACTTGGAGGAGAAGGCGATCTCCCTGATCGGGCGGCCGCTGTACGAGGCGTTCGTGCGCGACTACACCGCCAAGCAGTGGCAGACGGACCCCAAGAACCTGCCCGCGGGCAACATCACCCGCCTGCCGGTGCGGTACACGTTCGACAACCGCTACTTCAACGACACGTACGAGGGCCTGCCCGTCGACGGCTACACCGCGTGGCTCGAGAACATGGCGAAGGACCCGAAGATCGAGGTCCGGCTCGAGACCGACTGGTTCGACGTCCGCGACGACCTGCGCGCCGAGAGCCCCGACGCCCCCGTCGTCTACACCGGCCCCCTCGACCGCTACTTCGACTACTCCGAGGGCGAGCTGGGCTGGCGCACCCTCGACTTCGAGACCGAGGTGCTCGAGACCGGCGACTTCCAGGGAACCCCGGTCATGAACTACAACGACGCCGACGTGCCCTTCACCCGGATCCACGAGTTCCGCCACTTCCACCCGGAGCGGGACTACCCGAAGGACAAGACGGTCATCATGCGGGAGTTCTCGCGGTTCGCGGAGAGCAAGGACGAGCCGTACTACCCGATCAACACTCCCGACGACCGCGCGATGCTCGCCGCCTACCGCGACCGCGCGAAGGAGGAGATGGCGTCGAACCAGGTTCTGTTCGGCGGCCGTCTCGGCACCTACCAGTACCTGGACATGCACATGGCGATCGCCAGCGCGCTGTCGATGTTCGACAACTCCCTGCGTCCGCACTTCGAATCCGGTGCGGCCCTGGTGGGGGATGCCGAATGAGCGCCCGACATCTGCTCGAATCCGAGAAGGTCACCGAGGACGCCCCGTTACTGGGCAAGTCGCTGCTGCAGCGGGTGATCCTGCCGCGTGCCGGCGAGCCGCTCGACGTCCGCACCCTCTACCTGGAGGAGGCGAAGACCAACAGTCGTCGCGCGCATTCGCTCTCGCGCACCTCGCTGTCGGTCGGCGCCGAGGCGGAGGCGTCGTTCTGCACCTACTTCAACGCGTTCCCGGCCAGCTACTGGCGCCGGTGGAGCACCCTGAACTCCGTGGTGCTGCGTCTCGAGCTGTCGGGGCACTGCCGCATCGACGTGTACCGCTCGAAGGCCGACTCGTCGCGCATCCACGTCGAAGGCCGCGAGTTCCAGGACGGTGACGCCGCGCTGGAGTTCGAGATCGAACTCGCCCCGTTCGAGGACGGCGGCTGGATCTGGTTCGACATCACCACCGACACCGAGGTCGTGCTGGAGAGCGCCGGCTGGTACGCGCCGGTCGACGCCCCCGGTGAGGCCACCGTCGCCGTCGGCATCCCCACGTTCAACCGACCCACCGACTGCGTCAAGGCGCTGACGGCGCTGGCGTCCGACGAACTCGTCATGGACGTGGTCAAGGCCGTCATCATTCCGGACCAGGGCACCCGCAAGGTCAAGGACGAGCCCGGCTTCACGGAGGCGGCCGAAGCGCTCGGCGACCGGCTGGCCATCCACGACCAGGCGAACCTCGGCGGGTCCGGCGGCTACAGCCGGATCATGTACGAGGCGCTGAAGACCACCGACTGCCAGCACATCCTGTTCATGGACGACGACATCGAGATCGAACCCGACTCGATCCTGCGCGCGCTGGCGATGTCGCGGTTCGCGAAGTCGCCGATGCTCGTCGGCGGGCAGATGCTGAACCTCCAGGAGCGCAGTCACCTGCACTCGATGGGCGAGGTCGTCGACCGCAGCATCTTCATGTGGACGGCCGCCCCGAACGTCGAGTACGACCACGACTTCTCCCGCTACCCGCTCAGCGACCGCGAGAACTCCCGGCTGCTGCACCGCCGGATCGACGTCGACTACAACGGCTGGTGGATGTGCATGATCCCGCGGCAGGCCGCCGAGGAACTCGGTCAGCCGCTGCCGCTGTTCATCAAATGGGACGACGCCGAATACGGCCTGCGTGCCCGGGATGCCGGCTACCCGACCGTGACCATGCCCGGTGCCGCGATCTGGCACATGGCGTGGAGCGACAAGGACGACGCCATCGACTGGCAGGCGTACTTCCACCTCCGTAACCGGCTCGTCGTCGCGGCCCTGCACATGCCGGGCAACGGCCGCGGACTCGTGATCAACACCGTCAAGGCCACGATCAAGCACCTGCTGTGCCTCGAGTACTCGACCGTCGCGATCCAGAACCAGGCCATCGCCGACTTCCTGCAGGGCCCCGAGCACATCTTCGAACTGCTCCCGACCGCGCTCGGTAACGTCCACGCGATGCGCAAGGAGTACCCGGACGCCGTCGTGCTGCCGTCGTCGACGAGCCTGCCGCTGCCCTCCGGTGAGGAAGTCGGCGCGGTCGGCCTGCCGACGAACCCGCTCGCGAAGATCGTGCGTCTCGGCAAGGGCCTGGTCCACAACGTGAAGCCCGCGCACGAGCAGCACCACGAGCGTCCCCAGCTCAACGTGCCCACCATCGACGCGCGGTGGTTCCTGCTGTCCCAGGTGGACGGCGTCACCGTCACCACCGCGGACGGGCGAGGAGTCGTCTACCGCAAGCGCAACCCCAAGCTGGCGCTCGCGCTGCTGAAGGAAGCGATCCGGTTACGCCGTGAACTGGCCCAGCGGTTCCCCGAGCTCAAGCGCGAGTACCAGGACGCCGTTCCTGCCCTGACCAGCAAGGAGAGGTGGGAACGTGTCTTCGGCATCCAGTGAGATTCACATCCTGCACACCGTCCAGTCGACGATCGCGAGCCGTCCCGGCGTCGTCTCGACCGCCCGGGGTATGTCGCACTTCGGTGAGCACGCCCTCGGGTGGGTGGCCGTCGCCGGTATCGGCGCGGCACTCGACAAGCCTCGTCGCCGGCAGTGGGCGGGAGTTGCGGTGGGTGCCGTCGGCGCCCACGCGGCCTCGATCGTGATCAAACGCATCGTCCGCCGCCCCCGGCCGAACGACCCGTCGATCCAGGTCAACGTGTCGACGCCCAGCAAATTGAGCTTCCCGTCGTCGCACGCAACGTCCACGACAGCGGCTGCCGTGCTGCTCGGCCGTCTCACCGGGCTACCCTTGCCTGCGTTGTTGGTACCGCCGATGCTGCTCTCCCGGCTCGTTCTGGGAGTGCACTACCCGACCGATGTGCTCGCCGGATCTGCCCTGGGGGCCGCCTCTGCGGTCGCGGTGCTGAAGGCCGAGCAGAAGTTTGGAGAGAAATGAGCGAGGAACCGGCCGTCGTCACCGGACCCCCGACATCCCTGGCGGCAGGCATCGTCAAGGCCGTCCGCCCGCGTCAGTGGGTCAAGAACGTCCTGGTCCTCGCAGCTCCCGTCGCCGCGGGCACGGCGACGGAATCCGACGTCCTGCTTCCCGTCGCACTCGCCTTCGTGGTGTTCTGCATGGCAGCGTCCGGCATCTACCTCGTCAACGACGCGATGGACGTCGAGGCGGACCGCGCGCACCCCACCAAGCGATTCCGCCCCATCGCGGCCGGTGTGCTGCCCGTCAACCTGGCGTTCGGCATGGCGGTCGTGCTGCTCGGCGGGTCCATCGCCCTGTCGTTCCTCGCCAACTGGCAGCTGGCGGTCGTGATGGCCGTCTACATCGGCATCCAGCTGGCCTACTGCTTCGGTCTCAAACACCAGGCCGTCCTCGACATCTGCATCGTCTCGTCCGGGTTCCTGCTGCGCGCCATCGCAGGCGGTGTGGCCGCCGAGATCGCGCTGTCGCAGTGGTTCCTGCTGGTCATGGCTTTCGGTTCGCTGTTCATGGCGGCCGGTAAGCGATACGCCGAACTGCAGCTCGCCGAGCGCACCGGCGCGAAGATCCGCAAGTCCCTGGAGAACTACACCACGACGTACCTGCGTTTCGTGTGGACGCTCAGCGCCACCGCGGTCGTGCTCTGCTACGGACTGTGGGCGTTCCAGCAGGACGACCTGAAGGCCACCAACTGGTACGCCATCTCCATGGTGCCGTTCACCATCGCGATCCTGCGTTACGCCGTGGACGTCGACGGCGGCGAGGCGGGGGAGCCCGAGGAGATCGCGCTGGGCGACCGCGTGCTCCAACTCCTCGCGATTGCCTGGATCGGAGTGGTGGGTGTCGCTGTCTACCTCGTCTGACTTGGTAGGAGGCGCCGAGGACTCGGACGCCGCCGCGGAGCGGACCACCGAACGCCACCGGAAGGCCATCCTCTCGAGGGTGGTCTTCCTCGGGGGTGTGGCCATCTCGGCTCTCCTGATGTTCTGGGGTGCCTGGGAACGGCGATGGATTGCCGACGACGGTCTGATCGTGCTGCGCACGGTCCGCAACCTCCTCGCAGGCAACGGTCCGGTCTTCAACTCGGGTGAGCGTGTCGAGGCCAACACCAGCACCGCGTGGACATACATCGTCTACGCGTTCAGCTGGCTCTCCCAGGCCCGGCTCGAATACGTCGTCCTGACGATCGCGCTGATCCTGTCCACGGCGGCGATCGTGCTCGCCATGTTCGGCACCGCGCGCCTGTACCGCGGTGGGTCCTTCGCCGGCGGCGGCACGCTGTTGCTGATGCCCGCCGGTGTGCTCGTGTACATCGCGGTGCCCCCGGCCCGCGACTTCGCGACGTCGGGTCTCGAAAGCTGCCTGGTCATCTTCTGGATCGCGCTGCTCTGGCTGCTGCTGGTCCGATGGAGTCAGGCCACCGCTCCGTCCACCACCTCGGTGCTCGTTCTCTCGTTCATCGCGGGCATGGGGCCCCTCGTGCGCCCCGAGCTGGCGATCCTGGGTGTGCTGTCGCTGGCCATGATCTTCCTCGCTCCCGGTCTCACCTGGGTGGTGCGGGTGGCGATGGTGTTCGTCGCCGGCATCGTCCCGGTGGGCTACCAGATCTGGCGAATGGGCTATTACGCCCTCCCGTACCCCAACACCGCGGTGTCGAAGGACGCCGGCGGCGCCAAGTGGTCGCAGGGTTTCGCCTACCTCTGGAATCTGCTCGGCCCGTACCTGCTGTGGCTACCGCTGGTCTTCCTTTTCGCCGGCGCCGTGATCGCCTGGCGCGGCCGGGACAAGTCCATCGAAGATGGTGTTCGTCACACCGAAGGAAATCGGCTGACGCGCCTGCGCGGATGGCTGCGGACGCAGAACGCCGTCGTCGTGTTCATTCTCGCGAGCGGGCTGATCCTCGGTCTGTACTCGTTGCGCGTCGGCGGCGACTTCATGCACGGCCGCGTTCTTCTCCCCGTTCTGTTCTGTTTCATCGTTCCCGTCGCCGTAATTCCGGTGCGAATTCCGGACCGGGCGGCGTGGGGGCGTAATGGGGAATCGTCGATTTTCCTCGCAATGGCTTTCCTGTGGGCCGGCACCGTCGTGTGGGCGTTTTTCGCGTCGAACACGACGGGAATGCCGGAAGGTGTCGTTATCGGACGTTCCGGAATTGTCGACGAACGCGCCTTCTACGTTCTCAACACCGGTCATGCGCACCCGATTCGCGCGGACGATTATCTGGACTACCCGCGGATGCGCGCCATGGTGCAGACCATCTCGGACACCCCGGACGGCGGCCTGCTCATCCCGTCCGCCGATTACACGTACTGGTTCGTCGTTCCTCCGCCCCTTCCGATCCCGGACGGCGGCGCAGGTCACACGGTGTACTTCCTGAACCTCGGCATGACGAGCATGAACGTCGGTCTCGACGTGCGTGTGCTGGACCAGATGGGTCTCGCCTACCCGCTCGCGGCGCACACCGAGCGGTTGGACGACGGCCGTATCGGGCACGACAAGAACCTGTACCCCGACTGGGTCGTGGTGGACACGGGAATGATCGACAAGCACCCGTGGATGCCCGGATTCCTCGATGAGGAATGGGTGACCGAGGCGCGGGTCGCGCTCACGTGCCCCGAGACGCAGGACCTGCTGACGTCGTATCGGTCGGAACTGACGTGGCCGCGATTCAAGCAGAATTTCAAGGATGCGCTGCATTTCGCGAGTTATCGATTCGAACGAGTGCCCGCATATGAAATTCAGCGGTGCAATCTCGAGCCGCCGTTCCCGGAACCAGCCAAATAGGGCGAACCGGGCGGGGCGTGGGTCACCAGGGCGTCCCGGGTAGATCTCGATGTCGGAACATCAGATCTCGTTTGTGTAACGCAGGAACTGTCGGCGACGATGTACGTCGATGATGAGTCATCGTGACGGTGGTCTGGGAAGTTCCCTGGAAAGCGCTCCGTGAGCGTTTGTCAGAGAAGTTCGTGTGACATACAGTCCACCGAGCGCAGTGTGACTTGGAAGAGGTCCGCTGCCGACCCGGCTTCATGCCCGGGCCGGCAGGTCGCCTGTTCCCCGACGGAATCCGCCGGAGCCGCCCAGTGGCGGAGTCCGCAGACGAAGAGAGTGAGCAGTATTCATGCGTTTTGCCAGACCGAGGTTGTCTCAGCGCCTCAAGCAGCGTGCGATGGCCATCGGAGCCGTCGCACTGGTACTGCCTATGGGCGCAGGAATCGCTGGTGGAGCCGTCGCCGCAGCAGCACCGACGCACGCGGGTCCCGCCAAGACCGCGCCGGCCGGTGGCTACGAGGAACTGTGGGTTCCCTCTTCCATGGGACCGATCAAGGTCCAGGTCCAGTGGGCAGCCCGCGGCGGTAGCGCCGCCCTGTACCTGCTCGACGGACTGCGCGCCCGCAACGACCGCAACGCGTGGAGTTTCGAGACCAACGCGTTCGACCAGTACCGCAACGACAACGTGACCCTGGTCATGCCCGTCGGTGGCGAGTCCAGCTTCTACTCCGACTGGTACTCGGCGAGCAACTTCAACGGTCAGCCCGTCACGTACAAGTGGGAGACGTTCCTGACGCAGGAACTGCCCGACTTCCTGGCCAACTACGGCGTCTCGCGCACCAACAACGCCGTCCTCGGCCTGTCGATGGGTGGCAGCGCCGCTCTGACTCTCGCCGCGTACCACCGCGACCAGTTCAAGTTCGCCGGTTCGCTGTCCGGCTACCTGAACATCTCGGCTCCCGGCATGCGTGAGGCGATCCGCGTCGCGATGCTCGACGCCGGCCGCTTCAACGTCGACTCGATGTGGGGTCCGCCGTGGAACCCGGCGTGGCTGCGTAACGACCCGTTCGTGTTCGCGCCGCGTCTGCAGGGCCTGTCGATGTTCATCTCGGCTGCCAGCGGTCTGCCCGGTGAGTTCGACCACCCGCGCGCTCCGATCGACTACTACAACACCGCCAACGGCATGGGCCTCGAGGCTCTCGCCCTGGCCAACACCCGCGCCTTCCAGGTGCGTCTGGCCACCCTCGGTGTGCCGGCCACCTTCGACTTCCCCGCCAATGGCACGCACTCGTGGCCGTACTGGGGCTCGGAGTTGTTCAAGGCGCGCGGCCAGATCCTGGACACACTGGGCGCCTGGTGATCTGACACCACCCTCGTGGCGAATGCCGCCCCGCCGATCCGGCGGGGCGGCACTCGTGCGCTCCGGGGTGCCCGCGCCACGGCCGGGGCGTGAGGGAAAACCCAGGATTCCCTTCCCCCGAGAGTGCACAACGGAACGTTTTGTCAGTAAGGTGATCCCGTCGAGACGCCACCCGCGCAGCGAGCGCTGCGCGGGTGGCGTCTGTACGTGAGATTTTCACGAGAGTTATCGAGAGGTTGCCGCGGCCGCGGCGCGAGACGGATCAAGCGGAGGGAAGACGAGTTCATGCGTGTTGGGGGTTCGACGAGAACAAGCGGATGGGCCAGGCGTACTGCCGCCGCAATTGCTCTGGCGGTCGCACTGCCGCTGGGCGTGACCATGGTGGGCGGCGGCGCAACCGCATCCGCCGCCTTCGACCCCGCCGCGCAGGACTTCTGGGTCGATTCCGCCATGGGCCCGATCAAGAGCCGCATCTGGCGGGCCGCCGACGGCAACACCAACCGGGTGGTCTACCTGCTCGACGGTCTGCGCGCGCAAGACGACCTGAGCGGCTGGGAGGTCAACACCGACGCGGGCCCGTTCCTCGCCTCGCAGAACATCAACGTCGTCCAGCCGGTCGGCGGGCAGTCCAGCTTCTACTCCGACTGGATTTCGAACTCGAACCTCAACGGCCAGAAGACCCCGTACAAGTGGGAGACGTTCCTCACGGAGGAACTTCGCGACGCACTGGCGAACCGCCTCGGGTTCCAGTCCACCCGTAACGGCGTCATCGGCCTGTCGATGGGTGGCAGTGCCGCCCTGACCCTCGCCGCCTACCACCCCGATCAGTTCAACTACGCGGGCTCGCTGTCCGGGTACCTGAACATCTCGGCTCCCGGCATGCGTGAGGCCATCCGCATCGCGATGCTCGACGCCGGCCGCTACAACGTCGACGCGATGTGGGGTCCGCCGTGGAACCCGGCGTGGCTGCGCAACGACCCGTTCGTGTTCGCGAACAAGCTTCGCGACAACAACACCCGCCTGTGGGTGTCGGCCGCCAACGGCATCCCCGCCCCCGGCGGAGCCGCACCGACCGGATTCATGGACGTCTTCAACGCGAGCACCGGTGCGAGCCTCGAGGCGCTGTCGCTGGCGAACACCCGTGCCTTCCAGGTCAAGATGGCGACCCTCGGCGCGAAGAACGTCACCTACAGCTTCCCGCCCCGCGGCATCCACACGTGGCGTTACTGGCAGCAGCAGATCCACGATCTGGCGGGCGACCTCGGCAACACGATCGGGTAGCTCGGAAGTAACAATTGCACCAGCTGTAACAGCGCGGCACTCCCACTCGTCTGTCGTTTGCGTGTAGAAAGAACCGGAACGCGAGGCCGTGCTCCGTGTTGGCCTCGACGCGCAGAGAGAGAGTGAACGTCATGCGAGTAGGCCTGTTCAAGGCAGAACGTCAGCGTTCGTCGGCCGGGAATGTCCGAAGGCGGACGCTGGCCTCGCTTGCCGCTGTGCTCGTGGTGCCGGTGGCGGTCGGGTTCACCCAGACCGCCACCGTCTCGGCTGCGCCGGTCGCCGCGCAGGCTCCGGTGGCCACGCAGGCTCCGGGCGGCGCGACGATCCATCACGTCGACTGGCTCACCGACCGTCGCGTGGCGATCTGGATCAACTCTCCGTCGATGGGCGTGCCGATCCAGGTGCAGATGCTGCTTGCGCGCGACTGGAACTCGAAGCCCACGGAGAAGTTTCCGTCCGTCTACATGCTCGACGGTCTCCGCGCGCAGGACAACGAGAACGGCTGGACGCTCGAGACCGACGCCGAGTCGTTCTTCGCCGACAAGAACATCAACGTCGTCCTCCCGGTCGGCGGCCAGTCCAGCTTCTACTCCGACTGGGTGGCCCAGGACAACGGTCAGAACTATCAGTGGGAGACATTCCTCACGAAGGAACTGCCCCCGATCCTCGAAAGCGACTGGCGCACCACGCAGACACGCGGCGTCATCGGACTCTCGATGGGCGGCACGTCCGCGATGTTCCTCGCGGCCCGCAACCAGGGATTCTTCACGTTCGCCGCGTCGCTGTCCGGCATGCTCACCACCACCGCGCTCGGGATGCCGCAGGCCGTCGCGTACGCGATGAGCGACGCAGGCGGATTCGACGCGGACGCGATGTGGGGACCCCCGACCAGTTCGGCGTGGGAGGAGCACGACCCCTACCTGCTGGCCGACAAGCTCAAGGGCGTCAGCCTGTACATCTCCAGCGGTAGCGGAACCACCGGCCCGTACGACCAGCCGTCCGGAATCCCCGGCGTCAGCACCAATTACGCGGGTATGGGCCTCGAGATCCTGTCGCGGCTCACGTCGCAGACGTTCGCGACCAAGCTCAACAAGCTGGGCATCCCCGCCCAGGTCAACTACCGGCCGTCCGGCACACACTCGTGGCCGTACTGGCAGTTCGAGCTCCACCAGCTGTGGCCGCAGCTCGCCGGCGCCGTCGACGTCGAACCCGACAAGCCGGTGTGCACCACAGGCGGTTCCATCGCCGGGGTCGCCGGCGCGAACCCGTGGATCGGCGACTGCCTGACCCCCGAGTACAGCCTCGCGGGCGGAACGGTGCAGGACTTCCGC
This sequence comes from Rhodococcus sp. A14, assembly GCF_011603105.1. Lineage (NCBI taxonomy): Bacteria > Bacillati > Actinomycetota > Actinomycetes > Mycobacteriales > Nocardiaceae > Rhodococcus > Rhodococcus sp. A14. The sequence goes on from NZ_JAAOQS010000008.1 coordinate 13,837, forward strand.
AACGGCCGGATCTTCGCCAAGTCCGACACCGGCGCGCAGCCGGTGGCCGGCGCCATCGGCGGCGTCTACCAGGCGACCGGTGGTCCGGGTGGGCCGCTCGGCTACCCGACGACGCCCGAATTGGCCACCCCCGACGGTCGCGGCCGCTTCAACCACTTCGAGCACGGGTCCGTCTACTGGTCGCCGCAGACCGGGGCGCACGCCGTCCGCGGCGCGATCCGCGACGAGTGGGCACGTCAGGGCTGGGAGGGCGGACCGCTCGGATACCCGGTGGCCGAGGAAGTTCCGACGCCCGGCAAGGACGGCGCGGTGCAGGGCTTCGAGATCGGCGCCATGTACTTCAGTCCCGCGAACGGCACCCACCGCGTGCAGGGAATGATCATGGGCAAGTATGCCGAACTCGGTTACGAGGGCGGGTGGCTCGGCTTCCCGAAGACCAGTGAGATCGCCGTCAAGGACGGCGGCCGGTTCAACCAGTTCGAGGGCGGCAACATCTACTGGAGCCCGCTGTCGGGTGCGTGGGCCGTCGAGAACGGACCGATCTTCGACGCCTGGAAGAGCGCCGGCTACGAGGGCGGCCGGCTCGGCTTCCCGATCAGCGACAAGTTCGCCATCCCCGGCGGCGTCCAGCAGAACTTCCAGACCGGTTACGTCACAGTGATCGACAACAAGGCCGAGATTCACTGATGGCCGGATCGCAGTAGAAATCTCACTCGCAGCGGGCGGGGCCGGGTCCGGCGGACCAGGGTTCCGCCCGATCTGCGTCTGTACCCTGTCGAGAGACAACGACTTGGAAAGCAAGGACGGAAATAGATGCCGCAGCACTCACGTATCAGCACCACCTTCCGACGGACGATCGCCGTAGGCGCGCTCGCCGTCGCAGCGAGCGGATTGTTGGTCGGGTGCGGCAGCGACGATTCCACGGCGACGTCGAACCCGTCCACCAGCGCCACGACGACCGCTGCGGCGTCCAGCTCCGCCGAGAGCTCGGCGTCTGCCGCGCCCAGCGCGAGCGCCTCGGCCCCGGCCTCCGCGCCGGTGACGAGCCCGGGTGAGGCGGCGACGGCGCCGCCGGAGCAGCCCGAGGAAGTTCCGGGCGACTTCCCCGGCCCCAGCGAGGTCCCGGTCAGCGCCGAAGGCCAGAAGTTCCTCGACGCGCTGAAGGCCAAGGGCATCGAGCCGGCCGCCGACGGCACCATGGCCGTGAGCACCGCCGACTTCATCTGCCAGGCCAAGGCCGAAGGCAAGAGCGACGCCGAAGCGATGGTGTTCGTCACAGCGATGGTCGGCACCGAGGCGTCGGCTGCGGGTCAGGAACTGACCCAGGAGCAGGCGACGGCCAACGCCCAGACCTACATGGATGTCGCCCACGCGACCTACTGCAAGTAGACGTCGATGTCGTTGACCGGGCGCGGAACGCGGAAGAAGAAGAGCAGCCTCCTGCGCAAGCTGGTGGTGCTGATCGTGATCCTGCTGGTGATTCTCGTCGCAGTGATCGCGCTCTGGTATCTCCTCGCAGGGCGACTGCCCAAGCCGATCCCGACCCCGCCCGGTCCCGAGCGTCCCAACGCCCAGCCGGCCAGCTGCCCCGACGTCCAGGTGGTGGTCGTCCCGGGCACGTGGGAGTCCAGCCCGACGGACGACCCGTACAACCCGTCGGCCAACCCGGCGTCGCTGATGCTCAACGTGTCGCGGCCGCTGCAGGAGCAGTTCGAGCCGTCGCGCGCCGACGTGTACACGGTTCCGTACGTCGCCCAGTTCTCCAACCCGATCGCCTTCCCGCCGGACGGGCAGCAGTCGTACAACAACAGCCGCGGCGCGGGCACGGCCGCCACCAACGACATCCTGATCCGTCGTCACGCCGAGTGCCCGCTGACCAGCTTCCTGCTCACCGGCTTCTCCCAGGGCGCGGTCATCGCCGGCGACGTCGCGTCGAGCATCGGTGCAGGTGACGGTCCTGTTCCGGCCGATCTCGTGCTGGGTGTCGGGCTCATCGCCGACGGTCGCCGCGACCCGGCCGCCGCCACGAATGTCGGCCAGCCCGTCACCGGCGTCGGAGCCGAACTGTCGTTGGCCGGTCTGCAGATCCCGGGTATCACAATGACCGGCCCGCGCCCCGGCGGTTTCGGTGATCTCACGGACCGGGCGGTCGAGATCTGCGCCCCGACGGACGGAATCTGCGACGCCCCGGCGCAGGCGTTGAAACCGAGCAACTGGATCGGAAGCGGACTACGTCTACTCGAGTACAACAACAACCCCGTCCACGCGATGTACAACTCGTACGTCGTCGACGACTCCGGCACGACGGCCACGCAGTGGATCGCCGGTTGGGCTGCCGAGAAGATAGACGCCGCCCCGACCCCGGCACACAGTTGATTTTGTGGCGGGTGGGTTCACCGTGGTCGGTGAGCCGTGAAACGTCCCAAACAGATAGGCGAGACGCGTACTGGCCGGTAGTGTGCGTTTCTCGGCACCGGTAGAGTGCTGCACTGTTGCGGCATCACCGGTGCCCGACCCCACCGATGTTCACGTCCTGAAACGCGGGCGTTTCACCACAGGAGAAGCTATTCATGAGTTCCGACGCCAGCTCGTTGCGTAAGTTCCGATTCGCGGCAGGCGGAGAGGGCAACGCGGACGAGGGCGGCGCGCGTCGGTTCGTCAAGCTTGCGCAGAAGGCCGAGGAACTCGGGTTCGACAGCTTCATGATCCCCGACCACCTGGGTAACCAGGTGGGACCGATCGCCGCTCTCGGCGCACTCGCGATCGCCACGGACAAGATCCGGCTCGGCACCGCCGTCCTGGCCAACGGCTTCCGGCACCCGGCGATCCTCGCCAAGGACGCCGCCACCATCGACGTGCTGTCGGGGGGCCGCCTCGAACTCGGCATCGGCGCCGGCTGGATGAAGGAAGAGTTCGACAAGGGCGGCATCGACTACGAGCGCCCGGGCATCCGGATCGCCAAGCTCGAGGAGACCCTGCAGATCCTCGACGTGCTGCTGCGCGGCCAGGAGTGCAACTTCGACGGCAAGTACTACCAGATCAAGGGCCTGACAGGCAGCCCGCGACCGCGGCAGGGCCCGCGTCCCCCGATTGCCGTCGGCGGCGGCGGCCCCAAGATGCTGGCGCTCGCGGCCAAGTACGCCGACATCATCTCCGTGGCGACGCCCACCAGCAAGGAAGGCAAGCTCCTGCTCTCGGGTGTCACGCTCGAGAAGACGATGGAGCGCGTCGACCGTATCCGGGAAGCTGCCGGTGACCGGTTCGACGACATCGAACTGAACTGGACGATCACCACCATCGTCATCACCGACGACCGTGAGCAGACCGCCGAGATGGCGCTCGCCGCACTCGATCAGGGCTTCCCGCCCAACATCGAGGTCGACACGAAGCTGTCCGTCGAAGACATCCTGAGCTCGCCGTATCTCGCGATCGGAAGCTTCGAGGAGATCGCCGATCAGATACGCATGGTGCGAGAAAAGACGACAATGTCTTACGTCGGTGTGTTCCCCACACAGATGGATGCGTTCGCGCCGATCATCTCGCAACTGAAGGGCGAGTAGACGCAGCGTACCGAGGGCGGCGATGCCAATCTGTAACATATCGATGGTTTGGAATCGATGAACTTATTCGGGTGAGTGGCGAGTTACGTCATTCCCCACGAGTTGTACAAGATCCGATTCGGCGAAGGAAGTCTGGGGCGCAGTCATGCCGGTGGCATGCCTGTGTGATCGCTTCGGAGGAGATGGAATGAACGCGAAGTTCGATGATTTTATCGACGAGAAGGGCCATATCAGGCTCGACTCGGGAAGCACGCTGGTCGACTACGTCCAGCGGCACACCCGGGAGAACTCGGACGAGCTGGCATACCGCTACATCGACTATTCGCGGGACAGAGACGGCGAAGCGCAAGAGCTGACCTGGGAACAGTTCGGCCACCGCCTGCGCGCCGTCGCTGCGCGCCTCCAGCAGGTCACCAAGCCCGGCGACCGTGTCGCCGTCCTGGCGCCGCAGGGTCTCGACTACGTCATCTCCTTCTTCGCCGCCATCCACGCCGGAACGATCTCGGTGCCGCTGTTCGACCCCGACGAACCCGGCCACACCGACCGTCTGCACGCCGTCCTCGGTGACTGCAAGCCTGCCGCCATCCTCACGGCCACCTCCTCCGCCGCGGGTGTTCGACAGTTCTTCCGTTCCCTCCCCGCCGCCGAACGCCCCCGCATCATCGCCGTCGACGCCATCCCCGACAGCGTCGGCGAGTCCTGGGTGCGCCCCGAGATCGATCTCGACGACATCGCGTACCTGCAGTACACGTCCGGTTCCACCCGTGTGCCCGCCGGTGTGGAGATCACGCACCGCGCCGTCGGCACGAACGCGCTGCAGATGGTCGACTCCATCGAGCTCAACGAGAACTCGCGTGGCGTCACGTGGCTGCCGCTGTTCCACGACATGGGTCTGCTGACCGTCATCCTGCCCGCCCTGGGCGGCAAGTACATCACCATCATGAGCCCGCGCGCGTTCGTGCAGCGGCCGTACCGGTGGATCAAGGAACTGGCAGCGGTGTCCGACGGTGCGGGCACGTTCGCGGCCGCACCGAACTTCGCGTTCGAGCACGCGGCCGCCCGCGGTCTGCCGAAGAACGGTGAGAGCCTCGATCTGAGCAACGTGATCGGTCTCATCAACGGCAGCGAGCCGGTCACCACGTCGTCGATGCGCAAGTTCAACGAGGCATTCGCGCCGTACGGCCTGCCGAAGACGGCGATCAAGCCCTCGTACGGCATGGCCGAGGCCACCCTGTTCGTGTCCTCCACCCGGCACTCGGACGAGGCCCGCGTCATCTACGTCGATCGCGACGAGCTCAACGCAGGTCGCGTCGTGAAGGTGGACCAGGACGCCGAGAACGCCATCCCACAGGTGTCCTGCGGGTACGTCTCGCGCAGCCAGTGGGCCGCCATCGTCGACCCGGAGTCGCGCATCGAGCAGCCCGACGACCGGGTCGGAGAGATCTGGCTGCACGGCGAGAACATCGGCATCGGCTACTGGGGTCGCACCGACGAGACCGCCGAGACGTTCCACAACAAGCTCACCAACCGGCTCGCCGAGGGCAGCCACGCGGAGGGCACCCCCGAGGACGCCAACTGGATGCGGACCGGCGACTACGGCGTCTACATCGACGGCGAGCTGTTCATCACGGGCCGCGTCAAGGACCTCGTGATCGTCGACGGCCGCAACCATTACCCGCAGGACCTCGAGTACTCGGCGCAGGAGGCGAGCACCGCGCTCCGCCCCGGCTTCGTCGCCGCGTTCGCGGTCCCGGCCAACCAGCTGCCCGCCGTCGTGTTCGAGAACACACACTCGGGTCTGAACTACGACGCGGGCGACTCGTCCGAGCAGCTCGTGATCGTGGCCGAGCGCGCACCGGGTGCGGGCAAGGCCGACCCCCAGCCGATCGCCGACACGGTGCGGGCGGCGTTGTCGAGCAGGCACGGGGTCACCGCGCGCGACATCCTGCTGGTGCCCGCGGGCTCGATTCCTCGTACGTCGAGCGGCAAGATCGCCCGCCGCGCGTGCAAGGCGAGCTACATCGAAGGCACCCTGCGCGGCGGATACACGCAGACGGCCTTCCCCGATAGCGTTTCCGAATAGTCCACTTCCTGACGGGTAGCTTGGTGAGTTGATGGCTGAAAAAGATGATGACCGGACCAGCAGCACAGGTGACATGACGGTCGCGCAGCTGCGCGAGTGGCTGCGCAACTGGATTGCCGACGCAACCGGGCAACCGGTCGGTCAGATCACCGACGACCGTCCGATGGAAGAGTTCGGTCTTTCGTCTCGCGACGCGGTCGCGCTCAGCGGCGAGATCGAGGAACTGGTCGGCGTCACGCTCACCGCGACGGTCGCCTACCAGCACCCCACCATCGCGTCGCTGGCCACCCGCATCATCGAGGGCGAACCCGAGCAGCCCGACGACTCCGCCGACGCCGCGTACTACGCGTCGGTGCCGACGTCGGACGCGCACGACATCGCGATCGTGGGTCTGGCCTCCCGCTTCCCCGGCGCGGGTAAGACTCCCGCCGAGATGTGGCAGATGCTCGCGGAGGGCCGCGACGGCATCTCCGACCTGCCCGAGGGTCGATGGGAGGAGTTCACCTCCGACCCGCAGATCAAGGCGGCCGTCGAGAAGGCCAACACGCAGGGCGGCTACCTCGACGACGTGAAGACCTTCGACGCGGAGTTCTTCGCGATGTCCCCGCTGGAGGTCGCGAACGTCGACCCGCAGCAGCGCCTCGCGATGGAACTGACGTGGGAGGCCCTCGAGCACGCCCGCATCCCGGCCAGCGACCTCAAGGGTGAGCAGGTCGGTGTGTTCATCGGCAGCTCGGCCAACGACTACCAGTTGCTCGCGGTCAGCGACCCCGTCCACGCGCACCCGTATGCGCTGACCGGTACGTCGACGTCCATCGTCGCCAACCGGGTTTCCTACTTCTACGACTTCCGCGGACCGTCCATCGCCCTCGACACGGCGTGCTCGTCGTCGCTCGTCGCGGTGCACCAGGCGGTGCGCTCGCTGCGGTCCGGTGAGTCGGATCTCGCGCTCGCCGGTGGCGTCAACATGCTCGTCGCGCCGCCCGCCACGCTGGGCTTCGACCAGCTGGGTGTGATGGCCCCCAACGGCCGCATCAAGGCGTTCTCCTCCGACGCCGACGGCATGATCCGCGCCGAGGGTGGCGGCCTCGTCGTCCTCAAGCGTCTCGAGGACGCCGAGCGTGACGGCGACGAGATCCTCGCCGTCATCGCCGGTAGCGCGGTCAACCAGGACGGCCGCTCCAACGGTCTCGCGGCCCCGAACCCCGACGCGCAGGCCGACGTCCTGCGGCACGCGTACCGGGACGCGGGCATCAACCCGGCCGGCGTCGACTACATCGAGGCGCACGGCACCGGCACCATCCTCGGCGACCCCATCGAGGCAGATGCGCTCGGACGCGTCGTCGGTCGTGGCCGCGCCGACGACAAGCCCGCGCTGCTCGGCTCGGCCAAGACCAACTTCGGTCACCTCGAGGCCGCCGCAGGTGCGGCGGGCCTGATCAAGGTCGTGCTGTCGATGCGGGAGGACACACTTCCGCCGACGCTGAACTTCGCCGGACCCAACCCGTACATCGCGTTCGACAAGGCGCACCTGCAGGTCATTCCCGAGGGTGCGGCGTGGCCGCGCTACACGGGCACGGCCGTCGCCGGTGTGTCCGGGTTCGGTTTCGGTGGCACCAACGCGCACGTCGTCGTGCGTGAGTACACCGGACCTGCCGCGGACGACGCGGCCGAGGTCACCGAGCCCGCTGTTCCCACCGAGGAATCGGTGTCCGAGGCCGTCGAGCCGACGATCGTGCTCGCGGTGTCCGGTGCGTTGCCGTCGCGTCGCCGCCGGGCCGCCGCGGATCTGGCCGACTGGCTGGAGACCGAAGAGGGCAGCACCACTCCGCTCGCCGATGTCGCGCGTGCTCTCGCCCGCCGCAACCACGGCCGCTCGCGCGCCGTCGTCCTGGCGAAGACCCGCTCCGAGGCCGTCACCGGGCTGCGCGCCATCGCCGCAGGGAAGCCCGGGCAGGGTGTGTTCTCGGCGGATTCGCCGTCGTCGAAGGGCGCCGTCTGGGTCCTGTCGGGCTTCGGTTCGCAGCACCGCAAGATGGCCAAGCAGCTCTACCTGGAGAACCCGGTCTTCGCCGCCGCCATCGACGAGGTTGACGCGCTGATCGAGGACGAGGCCGGCTACTCCATGAAGGAGAAGTTCCTCGACGACGCGATCGACTACGACGTCGAGACCTCCCAGGTCGGTATCTTCACCATCCAGATCGGTCTGGCGGCCCTGCTGCGTCACCACGGCGCCGAGCCCGAGGCCGTGGTCGGGCACTCGATGGGCGAGGCTGCCGCCGCGTACATCTCGGGTGGTCTGCCTCTCGAGGACGCGGTGCGGGTGATCTGCGCCCGGTCCCGCCTCATGGGCGAGGCCGAGGCCACGCTCGAGGGCGACGACATCCGTCTGATGGCGCTCGTCGAGTACAGTGCGTCCGAGATCGAGACCGTCCTCACCGACTTCCCGCACCTCGAGGTCTGCGTGTACGCGGCCCCGACGCACACCGTGATCGGTGGCCCCGAGCCCGAGGTCAACGCGATCGTCGCGCGCGCCGAGGGCGAGGAGAAAATGGCCCGCGTCCTCAAGACGAAGGGCGCCAGCCACACCTCCCAGGTGGATCCGCTGCTGGGCGAGCTGGCCGCGGAACTGGCGGGGATCGAGCCGACCAAGCTGAAGCTGGGCGTGTACTCCTCGGTCGACCAGGACACGTACTACCGCGCCGGCCACGAGCCGATCCACCGCGAGGAGTACTGGACCAAGGGTCTGCGCCACAGTGTGTACTTCACCAACGCCGTGCGCCTCGCCGTGGGCAACGGGCACACCACGTTCGTGGAGCTGGCGCCCAACCCGGTGGCCCTGATGTCGGTGGCCGCCACCGCGTTCGATGCCGGCCTGCACGACATGCAGCTCATCCAGACGCTCAAGCGCAAGGAGGACGAGCCGCTCGGTGTCCTCGCCGCGCTCGCGCAGCTGTACGTGCACGGGCACGCCGTCGACCTGTCGTCGCTGCTCCCCGAGGGCGACTTCGCGTCCGTTCCGCGTACCGCGTGGATCCGCAAGCCGTACTGGGTGGAGACCCGCATCGACTCCAGCGGCAACACCCGTGTCCCCGGTGCGCACGTGTCGCTGCCCGACGGCCGCCACGTGTGGGAGGTCCAGGCCGGCGCGGTCACCGACCTGCCCGCACTGGTCACCGCCGCCGCGTCGCAGGTGCTGTCGGACGTGACGCTCGCCGCGTCCGTCCTGCACGCTCACGCTCCCGCGGAGGGCACGCTCACCACCACGCTCAACCCGCATCCGGGTGGCGCGTCGCTGCAGGTGCACGCGAAGAGCGGCCCGAGTTTCACGCTGCTGTTCGATGCCGCCGTCACGTCCGGTGCGGCGTTGCCCGAGCCGGTCGTCGCGCCGCCGGTGCAGTCGACCTCCCCGGTGGAGGAGCTGCCCGAGGTCGTCGAGGACATCGGCGAGAAGTGGGACCCGAACGGTTCGCAGACCCTCGAAGACCGTCTCGCGCTGATCGTCGCCGAGTCCATGGGCTACGCCCCGGAAGACCTGCCCGCCGAGATCCCGCTCATCGAGCTGGGCCTCGACTCGCTGATGGCCGTCCGCATCAAGAACCGCGTCGAGTACGAGTTCGACATCCCGCAGCTGCAGTTGCAGGCGGTCCGGGACGCGAATCTGATGGAGGTCGGCAAGTACCTGCGTTACGCGGTCGAGAACCGCGAAGAGGTGCAGGCGCTGGCGGACAAGCAGAAGGCCGAGAAGGAAGCGGAGGAGGCCGCGGAGGCCGCGGAGGCCGACCGTGACTCGGAGGCCGCTCGTGAATCCGAGGGCGCCGCGTCTCCGCTCGACGCGGAAAACACGTCCGTGGAGGCCGAGGCCGAGGCGATCCTCGCCGCGACGCCGGTGCCGGAGACGGCTGCTACTCCCGAGGCGGCCGCCGTGGACAGCAAGGAAGCGTTCGCCGACGCGACCGGTTCCGACGTTCCGCCCCGCGACGCCGCCGAGCGTCTGACGTTCGCCACGTGGGCCGTCGTCACCGGCGAGTCCGCGAAGGGCATCTTCAACACGCTGCCGATCCTGAACGACGAGACGGCGGAGAAGCTGGCGGCTCGGTTGTCGGAACGCGCGAACGGTGAGATCACGTTCGACGACGTTCTCGACTCCACCACCATCGAGGAACTCGCCAATGTGGTGCGCGGATTCCTCGAGGATTCCGGCAAGATCGACGGACTGGTCCGTGCGCTGCGGGCCCGCCCGGAAGGATCGGATGCCGTCCCCGTGTTCGTGTTCCACCCGGCCGGTGGTTCGACGGTCGCGTACGAGCCGTTGCTGAAGCGTCTGCCCGAGGGCACGCCGATGTACGGGTTCGAGCGCACCGAGGGTCCGATCGAGGTCCGCGCGGCGGAGTACCTGCCGCTGATCCGTGAGATCCAGGGTGACGGACCGTATGTGCTGTACGGCTGGTCGCTGGGCGGTGTGCTGGCCTACGCGGTGGCGAAGCTGCTGCGCGAGTCGGGTGCGGACGTCCGGATCGTCGGCCTGATCGACACGGTGATGGCCGGGGAGAAGGTCGAGGACACCCCCGACGAGATCCGTAAACGCTGGCAGCGGTACGCCGCGTTCGCGAAGAAGACGTACAACGTGGACTACCCGCTGCCGTACGACAAGCTCGCTGCGGCGGAGAGCGACGAAGAGCAGATCAAGATCCTGACGGAACTGCTCAAGCTGAGTGGTACGAAGATTCCCGGTGGAATCATCGAGCATCAGCGCACGTCGTGGCTCGACAACCGGGCCATCCAGACTGCCGAGCTCGAGCAGTACGACGGCGACGTCGTCCTGTACATGGCCGACCGCTACCACGACGACGTGATGAACCTGGAGCCCGCGTTCAAGACCCGGAAGCCGGACGGCGGCTGGGGCGACGCGGTGAAGAACCTGGAGATCATCCACGTGGGCGGCGATCACATCCAGATCGTCGACGAGCCGTACATCGCGAAGGTCGGTGCCGACCTCACCAAGAAGCTGGCGGCGATCCAGGCCGCCGGAACCGGAGCGCATCAGTGACCACCACGACCGCAGAGAAGCTTGCCGAACTGCGCGAAAAGCTCGAAACGGCGAAGGAACCCGCGGGCGAACAGGCTATCGCCAAGCGCGCGAAGAAGGGTATTCCGAGCGCGCGCGAACGCATCGACATGCTGCTCGACCCGGGAAGTTTCATCGAGGTCGGCGGCCTGATGCGCCAGCCCGGTGATCCGGGTGCCCTGTACAGCGACGGTGTCGTCACGGGCCACGGGACCGTCGAGGGACGACCGGTCGCGGTGTTCTCGCACGATCAGACCGTGTTCGGCGGTTCCGTCGGCGAGATGTTCGGCCGCAAGGTCGCCGCGATCATGGAGTTCGCCGCCAAGATCGGCTGCCCCTGCGTCGGCATCAACGACTCGGGCGGTGCCCGGGTGCAGGACGCGGTGACGTCGCTGGCCTGGTACGCGGAGCTCGGCCGTCGGCAGGAACCGCTGTCGGGGATGTGCCCGCAGATCTCGATGATCCTCGGCAAGTGCGCGGGCGGCGCGGTCTACGCGCCGATCAACACCGACGTCCTGGTGGCCACCGAGGAGTCGTACATGTTCGTCACCGGGCCCGACGTGGTCCGGAAGATCACCGGTGAGGACGTCAGCCTCGAAGAACTCGGTGGCGCCCGGAACCAGGCGCAGTACGGCAACCTGCACCATGTGGCGGCCGACGAGAAGGCCGCGTTCGAGTGGGTGCGCAAGTACCTCAGCTTCCTGCCGTCGAGTTGCATGGAGAAGCCGCCGGTGGTCAACCCGGGTCTCGAACCGGAGATCACGGACTCCGACCGCGACCTCGACACGTTCATCCCGGACGCCGACAACGCCGGCTACGACATGCACGACATCCTGCTGCGGATCTTCGACGACGGCGAGTTCCACGAGATCGGCGGGCAGGTGGCGCTGAACATCATCACCGGCTTCGCCCGCGTGGACGGACGTACGGTCGGGGTGATCGCGAACCAGCCGCTGGTCGCGGCGGGCGCGCTGGACGCCCAGGCCTCGGACAAGGCCGCACATTTCATCCGTATCTGCGACGCCTTCGACATCCCGCTGGTGTTCGCGGTCGACACGCCCGGGTTCCTTCCCGGCCTCGAGCAGGAGCGGATCGGCGTCATCAAGCGTGGTGGCCGGTTCATCTTCGCGTTCGTGACGGCGACGGTCCCGAAGGTGACCGTCGTGATCCGCAAGGCGTACGGCGGCGCGTACGCCGTCATGGGCTCGAAGCAGCTGGGCGCCGACATCAACTTCGCGTGGCCGACCGCCCGCATCGCGGTGATGGGTGCGGAGGGTGCTGTCGACCTCATCGGGCGTAGGCAGATCGAGGCCGCGGGTGAGAACGCTCCCGCGGTTCGCAGGCAGCTGATCAACTTCTACAACGAGAACATCGCGACGCCGTACATCGCGGCGGAGCGTGGCTACATCGACGCCGTCATCGAGCCCGCCACCACTCGGCTCGAGATCCGCAAGGCGCTGACGATGCTGCGCGACAAGAAGGTGCAGCGCAACCCGCGCAAGCACGATCTGATGCCTCTGTAGGTCGCCATCGCGGCAGTGACTCATGCCGACCGCCGCTTCGGTTCGGTGTGGACGAACACCGGCGGCCGGGGGCGCGACGCCGCCCGCGTGTGCGCCGCGTGGAGGTCGGCGAGCACCGTCGCCGGGTCGGCCTGAATCTGCTTCGGCAGGTGCGTCACGACGATGATGCCCTCGCGCTGCATACGCGCCCGCCGCCTCATCGTCGCCTCGTGGAGTTCCGGCGAGAAGTGGTACTTCAGCGAGTCGATCTCCCAGGCGACGGCGACGTCGTCCAGCCAGCCGTCGGGACGGGCGATCCACAGCCCGGCGGCGGACAGGACGTCCACGTTGTGCAACATCGGCGGAAGACCGCTCGTCGCATACACCTTCTGCGCGTGCACCTCGGCGACGGAATGCGCATCGTCGCTCAGTTCACGCAAGACCGCGCGGGGCAGGCGGCTTCCGCGGTCGCTGCCGTGCTCGAGTTCACGCACGAGGTCGTCGACAGTCACGTCGCCGCGCTGGATCCCGCCGGCGAGGAGCGCCCGATAGCTGTCGGCCTGAAGCGTGCGACGACCGGCGTCCAGGAGGCTGCGCGCCGGGGGAGCGAGCCGCAGGAGTCCCCGGTGGACCGGTGCGGGCATGCGCCACGTCCGCTCGACCTTCACGTACGCCCAGTCCCGGCGGTGCCGGGTGGACGGGATGAGCAGCAGCACGTCGTTCCGGGACGCCGACGAGGTGTAGCCGAACGCGGCGAGCGCGGCGTGACCGGACAGCAACGCGTCCGGACCGCCGTATTCGAGCGCCGCCAGATTGCGCTGCAGCATCGTCGGCGGCCCGTTGTGCAGCAGGACGACGCCGGGGAGGATCCGCTGCCACGGACCGCCGTCGGCGCAGCGTGCGGAGATGGTGCCCTTCGCGACACCCAGCCGTTCCAGGGTGGCCGCGCGGACCACACCGTCGCGGCTGACGGCGGCTATCGCAGAGGGATCTTCGGCCCAGGTTCCTCGTCGCATGGGTCAGAGCATGCCGCGGGCGAATCGGACCGTCGCCGGAAAGCCCACGTCGGAAATTGCCCTGTGGATGGACGGAAGGTTGTGGACAACTCCGCGGGCGGCGGAGCCGTTTCGCCGTGTCGGCCCGCCCAGCGCGGCGCCCGATGTGACATTCGTTCAGTCAGAGTGAACGCGTGTGACATCGGGCGACGCAAGCAGAGCAGAAGCGAATAGGCAGGTCTACGGGCTGCTGTACACCCGCAGGGTGCCCGGCTTCCACAGTCCGGATCGGGTGGCGGTCTCGGTGTCGACCGTGGCCGCGGTGGCGTCCGGGTAGTACCGGTCGAAGCGCTCGAGGGAGCCCCAGTCGCGGCCCCAGTCGTCCCGCATGTAGGTGGGGATGGCGGTGGCGCTGGCGAGTAGTTCGGTGAAGCCGAGGGGGCCACCGTTCTCCGGGGACTGCCAGGTGTCGGTGGAGCTGACGGCCAGCGGGCGGTCGGGGAGGATGCGGTAGTTCGGCATCTCCGCGACACCGTACTGGTGGTCGAATGGACGCTGGCACGGGAACTGCAGCCCGACGGCCCAGTCCAGGAGCACCGGCTGCGAGCTGCCGATCGTCGAGTTGAGGGTCTCGAGCTTCGGGACCCGCGGCGGGGTGAAGGCCAGCCACTGGTCGCCGGTGAGGTTGGGGTCGTTGGCGACGATCCGCACGGAGTCGGCGTCGGGGGACAGTTCGCTGATCGGGACGCGCAGGTTGCGCCACGACGGTGCGGGCCCGATGTCCTTGGGCAGGTAGGTGCCCTGGGCCTGCACGGTGCCGTCGGGCTGACGCTTGCCGTATTCGAGGAGCAGTGACTGACCGTAGGTGAGGGCGCCGGTCGAGTCGACCGACCAGATGCGGCCCGCGGCGGACATGACGATCAGCGGGGCGTCGTCGCTGCGCTCGGGGAGTGCGTACCAGCTGGACGACAGCGTGGCCGGTTCCTGCACGCCTTCCTGGTAGCTGCCCATGACGGGTGTGGTGGCGGGGTCGAGTCCGAACGGCAGCTTGGCGGTGCTGCCGTTGACGCCGACGTTGCCGGTGCCGCCGCTGGTCCCGGCGCTCGATCCGGTCTCGAAGCTGGGCCCGACGCTCTGGTTGTCGGTGTTGCCCATGCCCTGCTTGACCTCGACGTAGTCGGCGGTCAGGTCGGACGGCACCCCGTTGGGGGAGAAGCCGACGGGGTTGGCGCCGCCGAGCGGGTCGGCGGGGTTCGCCAGCGGCTGCGCGGGATCGTTGAGGGGTGTGAGGTTGCCGCCGTTGGTGTCGCCTTCGACGAGGACGTCCTCGGCGAGGCCGCACGTCTGCCCGGTGAGGGAGTCGAAGTTCGACCGTGCCAGCGAGTACGCCGGGTACTGGGAGACGGCGCCCTTGAGGAGCGAGAGGACTTCGAACAGCACCATGATGCCGGCGATGACGGTGAGCGGGGCGGCCGCGAATTTCCTGATCCGCCTGCCCTTCTCGGTGTTGGCGCGGGCGGGTGGCGCGGCGAATCCCTCACGCAGGTACTGCCAGGCGGCCAGTGCGACGGCCAGCCCGAACAGGACGAGGAAGAACGTGTTGGACTGGCGGCCGCCGATGGAGACGGTCTTGTCGAACCACGGCACGCCGTAGCTCGAGACGTACCAGTAGCCGTTGATGCCCGCGAACGTCAGGGCCAGCATGAGGAGCAGGCCGGCGAGGAAGATCGTGCGGTTGCGGCGCGACCGCAGCGCGGACGCCGACACCGCGACGGCGGTGAGTGCGGCCAGGGAACCGGCGATGCCCGCGTACGCCCCGAAGTGGTGGGTCCACTTGGTGGGGTTGAACATCATGAAGAAGATCGTGCCGAACACGACACCGAGCAGACGCCACGACGGGCCGGTGGCGGCGCCGGGGATCCGCTTGCGGCGCAACAGGATGAACAGCGTCGTCAGCAGGCACAGGATCATCGTCAGGAACGCGAAGCGGCGAGCCACCGAACCGTCGACGGTCGGGACGAAGAGGTAGTAGTAGCGCAGGAAGTCCTTGTACCACTCGAGGTTCGGGCCGATCAGGGTGCGGACCCGGGTGGCCTCCATCACCGCGGCGACGGTCTGGTCGGCGAACACCACGACCAGGACGATCGTGCCCGCGGCCGCGATCGGAGCCAGCAGCGGCAGCGTCCCCACCTGGCGGTGGCGCTTGACGACGATCCGGACGAGCGGACGGGCGCCTGCGAGCAGGGCGGCCACACACATCAGTCCCGTCGGGGCGGCCGCGAGCGTGAACGCGCCGATCAGCACGGCAACAGCCGCGGGGAGGAGACGTCCGGTCGCGATGGAACGCTCGATGGAGCACCACGTGAGCAGGGCGCCGAGCGCCACGATGGGCTCGGGCCGCAGGCCGTTGTTGTAGGGCAGCCAGAACGCGAGGAAGACGAGTCCGCCGGTCCACAGCGCGACCTTGTTGCGCCGGACGGACCGGCCGAGGCGGGGAGCGACCTCCCGGCTGATCACCATCCAGCACAGGATGCCGGCGATGAGGGCGGGCAGTCGCATGAACGGGCTGGCCGTCGAGATCTTGGCCATCGCGGCGAGGACGTCGTAGTACCAGCCGAACGGCGCCTCGGGGACACCGAACCAGCGGAAGTAGTTGGCCATGTAGCCGGCGTGGTCGGAGACCCGGGCCATGGTGAGCAGGTAGCCGTCGTCGGACGTGTTGGCGCCGATGAAGTGCCACAGCACCAGCGTGCCCACGACGATCGTGTCGAGTCCGGTGAATTTCCACCAGTGCGACGGCAGGAAATTGCGGTGCCCGCGCCCGTCCGTGCCGTCGAGGCGGCCGAGGGCGACCAGGGCAATGGCCGTGGCGAGGAGGGCCACGATCATGGCGACGAGCTTGATGAGTGTGGGGCTCGACGAGAATCGGGAGTCCACGTTCATCGTGAACGACAGGCCCGCCGGCGCCGCCCCGTCACGGAGGTCGCTGAACACGCCCACCACCTGCGGGCGGAGGTCGCCGGTGAGGGAACCGGCGATCGGGTCACCGGTCGGAGTGGTCAGACCCACGAACTCGGCGGACGTCGCGTCGATGTTCGACGTGATGCGGATCTCGGTGCAGGCGCCCGACTGCACCTGTTCGCGCGGCGCCGTCGCGATGGTGACGTTGCGGTCGAGCACGTCCACGGACTTGTCCGACACCCGCACGAACATCGCGTTCAGTGCCGCACCCTCGCCCTGCGCGGGGGCCGTGGCCAGCAGGATTCCGCCCTGCGGGGGCAGCCCGGCCACCGCCGAACACGGGATCGCCGCCGACAGGTCGACCGGGACCTGCGACATCAGCGGTGCCTCGAGGTCGCCGACGACGCCGTTCTCCGGCCAGTTCACCGCTGCGGTGGTCTGCTGCACCGGCATGAACGGGGTGGCCACTGCCAGCACGAACCCAATGAGGCCGGTGACGATGGCGATCAGACGGGCGGTCCGGTACTCACTCCGCCGGTCCTGGCGAGCAGGCGGCGAAGTGGATGCGGGATCGGAGACGGAAGTTGTCAGAGCGTCGGGCACGGTTGTCGATGGTATGTCAGGAACCTGAGTAGGCATATTGCCGCCTACCAGAGGGTAGGGACACGTCTAGTAGTAGCGCACCGGTCCGGGCGACCAGGTACCCGACCTGGTCACCTGTTCGGATTCGACCCGCGCGGGCGTCGCCGACTCGTCGAGCGACGTGTACCGCTCGAGCGAGCCCCAGTCGCGGTCCCAGTCGTTCGACAGGTAGGTGGCCAGGGTGCTCGCCGACAGCAGCTGGTCGGTCCAGCCCAGCGGGCCGCCGCCGAACTTGTCCTGCCAGGCATTGGTGGACTCGGCACCGATGCGGTCGGGGAGGACGCGCCACTGCGGGACCTCGGCGACGCCGTAGCGGTGGTCGAAGGGCCGCTGGCAGGGGAATGCGAGCCCGACGGCCCAGTCGAGGAGCACGGGGTCGCTGGAGCCGACGACGGTCTGCAGTGTCTGCATCGACGGCACCCGGGGCGGCGTGACCGCCAGCCACTGACCGGGGTCGGTGTCCGGGTCGTCCGCGACGAGCCGGACCGTGTTCGCCTCGGCGGGCAGCTGGTCGAGTGGCACGCGCAGGTTGCGCCACGACGGGGACGGTCCGATGTCGATCGGGTCGACGGTGCCGAGCGCGGTGACGGACCCGTCGGGGCCGGTGACGCCGTACTCGACCTTCAGGCTCTGGCCGGGGGTGACGACGCCGTCCGCGTCGACCGACCGGATGCGTCCGGCGGCCGAGATGGTGAGGATCGGTGCGTCGTCGCTGCGGTCGGGCAGGCCGTACCAACCGGTGGTGAGGGAGGCGGGCTTCTGCTCCCCGCCCTGCTGATAACTGCCGAGGACCGGGGTCCGGGCGGGGTCGAGGCCGAACGGCAGCGTCACGGTGCTGCCGTTGACTCCGGCGGTGGCCTCGGTGCCGCCACCGGTACCGGAGCTGGTTCCCGTCGTCGTCTCGTCGGTCTCGGTGTCGACGGTGTTCGCGCCGCCGGTGGCGATCTTCTCGGAGTCGGCGGTGAGGTCGTCGGCGATGCCGTTGGGGGTGAAGCCTTCCGCGGCGGTCGTGCCGAATGCGCCTGCGCCGTTCGGGTCGGTGACCGGGGTGAGCGGCTGCAGCAGGGCGGCGGTGGGGTCGGTCTCGACGAGGACCTCGTCGGCGAGCGCACACGAGTTGCCGGTCACCGACTCGATGTTGGCTTTGGCGATGGAGTACCCGGGGTACTGCGCGACGGCCCCCTTCAGCAGCGACAGCACCTCGAACAGGACGACGGCCCCGGCCGCGACGGTCAGCGGCGACGGCGCCAGCATCCGGGCACGCTTGCCGTTGGGTTTCCTGCCGTTCTCGTACGGTTCGCGGACGTGGTACCAGGCGGCGAGGAGCAGCGTGAGCACCGTGAGGCCCAGGAACAGCGTGGAGAAGCCCTTGCCCGCGATCATCGGCGGCTTGTCCCACCACGGGACGCCGTAGCTGGACACGTACCACCAGCCGTTCGAGCTGGTGAACGCGACCGCGAGGATGAACAGGACCCCCGCGGCGAACAGGGTGCGGTTCCGTTTGGAACGGATGCTCGCGGCACCCACCCCGACCGCCGCGAGCACCGCGACCGAGCCGGCGAGACCCGCGTACACACCGAAGTGGTGGGTCCACTTGGTGGGCGTGAACATCATCAACAGCAGTGACGCGAACACGATGCCGAGGATGCGGCGGGACGGTCCGATCGCGGTCCCGGGCACCTTCCCCTTGCGCAGGATCAGCATCACGCAGACCACGACGCACAGCAGCATCACGAACACGCCGAATCGGCGGGCCAGCGAGCCGTCCGGCGAGATCCCCATGAGCGAATCCCAGCGCAGCCGCTCGTCGAACCAGGCCACGTTGGGGCCGAGGGCGGTGCGGACGCGCGTCGACTCGAGCACCGTCGCGAGTGTCTGATCCGCGAAGACCGCCACCATCACCACGGTTCCGGCGGCGAGGATCGGCAGGATCTGGGACGCGAATCCCACCCGGTGGCCCCGTGCGATCACGATCTGCAGGATCGGCCGCGCGCCCGCGATCAGGGCGGCGATACAGATCAGGCCCGACGGTCCGGCCGCGAGGGAGAACGCGGCGATGAGCACGGCGACGGCGCCGGGGAGAAGTCGTCCGGTGGCGATGGCGCGCTCGATCGAACACCACGTGAGGAGGGCGCCGAGCGCGATGACCGGTTCGGGACGCAGCCCGTTGTCGTACGGCAACCAGAACGCGAGGAAGACCAGTCCGCCGGTCCAGAGGGCAGTTCTGTTGCGGCGCACGGCCACACCGAGGCGGGGAATGACCTCGCGGCTGATCACCATCCAGCAGAGGAGGGCGGCGAGGAGCGTCGGCAGTCGCATCCACATGCTCGCGGTGCTCACCTTCGCCAGCGCCGCGAGGAGTTCGTACGACCATCCGAACGGTGCCTCGGGGACGCCGAACCAGCGGAAGTAGTTGGCCATGTAGCCGGAATGCTCCGACACGCGGGCCATGCCGAGGAGGTAGCCGTCGTCGGAGGTGTTGGCGCCGACCACGTGCCACAGCAGCAGCGTCCCGATCACGACCGCGTCGACACCGGTGAACTTCCACCAGTGCGCGGGCAGGAAGCGGCGCGCGCGGCGGCCGTCGATGCCGTCCACGCGGTGCAACGCGTACAGCGAAGTCAGTGTCGCGAGGACGCACACGATCATCGCCAGCAGTTTGAGCAGGGTGGGGCTGGACGAGAATCGGGAGTCGGGGTGGACGTGCACATTCAAATCCGCCGGCGCCGCGCCCTGCAGGTCGGTGAACAGGCCGACCATCTGCGGGCGCTGGTCGCCCTCGACGGAACCGGCGAGGGGTTCGGCGGTGCCGGTGATCTCGGCAGACGTCCGCTGATGGTCGGATGTGACGGTGAGGGCGGTGCAGCCCCGGAGGTCCGCGGCGTCCGCCGAGATCAGGGAGATGCCGCGAATCGTGACGTCGACCGTGCCGCCGGCGCCCCCCTTCACGACGAGACCGTTCTTCTCGAAGTCGGGCGCGCGATTCGGGAGGGTGGAGACGACGGTGCCGCCGTCGGGTCCGAGTTGCGTGAACACCGAGCACGGCACGTTCACCTGTATGTCCAGCGGTGTGTACGAGACCAGCGGCGCCTCGACGCTGTTCAGGGTGCCGTTCTGCGGCCAGTCGATCGACGCGGCGTCCTGCTTCACCGGCAGGAACGGGGTGGCCAGCGCGAGCACGAACCCGATCAGGCCGGTGACGATCGCGACGAGCCGGGAAGTGCGGATGGTCCGAAGGTCAGGCGGCGGGGGTTGGGACGGCACAGAACGATGTTAGGCGATGGTGGCTCTGCCACCCGTGAGTACTTGTTAACGCCCGGACGTTAAGAAGTACTCACGGGACCGAAGGTCACGACCGCGGCGACGTCGTCGAGGGAGAGGTCGAGAACCCGGGCGACCGCGGCGATCGTGAAGAACGCGGGTGTCGCGATGCGCCCGGTCTCGATTTTGCGCAGGGTTTCGACGGAGATACCCGCGTCGAGTGCGACCGTGACCATGCTCATGTCTCCTCGCGCGGATCGCAGCAGCTCACCCAGCCTCTGCCCGCGTTCGAGTTCCTCTGCTGTCAACGGCACACGCACCATGTGCCATATAGTAATACCGGTATAGAAATTGGAAACCGTCGTGGAGGGTGTTGTGGTCGAGTTGAAGACGGCGGCCGAGGTGCAGGCGATGCGCGCGGCCGGCCGGGTGGTGGCCGACGCTCTGGCAGCCGTACGTGAGGCGGCAGTGACCGGGGTGACGCTCAAGGGTCTCGATGCGGTGGCCGCCGCGGTGATCCGCGACGCGGGAGCGGAGCCCGTGTTCCTGAACTATCACCCGAACTGGGCGCCCAGCCCGTTTCCCGGGGTCATCTGCGCGAGCGTGAACGATGCTGTGGTGCACGGCATTCCCGGCGAGTACCGTCTCCGCGACGGTGACCTCGTCAGCATCGACTGTGGCGCCAGGCTCGCCGGCTGGTGCGGGGACGCCGCCGTGAGCTTCGTCGTGGGAACGGCGGACCCGGCGGACGTGGCACTCGTCGAGGCCACCGAAACCGCTCTCGCGCACGGCATTGCGGCCGCACGGCCGGGAAACCGGTTGGGAGACATCGGTGCCGCCATCGGATTGTTCGCGCGCGGCGCGGGGTACGGGATGCTCGCCGACCACGGCGGGCACGGCATCGGCAGGCAGATGCACGAAGATCCGCACGTGCCCAACGAGGGACGTGTCGGGAAGGGAATGCTGCTGCGTCCGGGGATGGTGATCGCGATCGAACCCATGCTCATCGCCGACGGCACGGACGACTACCGGCACGAGGCAGACGGCTGGACGCTCCGCACGGCGACGGGCGCCCGTGCCGCGCACAGCGAGCACACCGTCGCGATCGGTACGGACGGACCGGAAGTGTTGACGCGGTAAGTCTTTCCTACGTCAGTGCTCGCACGTCCCACACCCACACGCCGTCGACCGGCTTCGCGGGCGCCCCGACGAGCTGCCGGACCGTCTCGCGCAGAACGCGATCGTTCTGGGTGTGCGGCAGGACCAGGACGTCGGCGTTCCAGAATTTCAGGTCCGTCAGTGCCTGGGCTTTCGTCGCCTCGTCGATGGCAGGCACCTGGCCGGACGATTGTGCGGACGCGAGCAGCAGCGCGGTGGGGCGATCGTCGGGCCCGTACTTTCCCTGGTCCTCGCTGCCGGCCGGGCCGACGAAATACCCTCCGGCGATGGGGAATGCAAGATCCTGCTCGGTCTGCCAGCGCAGCATCCGCGCGTTCTCCGGGGAGGGGAGCGGCACCGTGACGACGGAACCCTCGGTGACGTACTCCCGCCACGTGCCGTCGGCAAAGAAACTTGGTGCGGTGTCGCGCTGCACGACGGCGAGCGGCGTGGGCGTCAGCGGAAGCAGCGCCACCGCGAGCCAGCCGACCCAGAGCAGGGTGGTGGTCCGCTGGCCCTCGCGGGCGGACGCCAGGGCGCGGTCGGTGCCCAGCGCGAGCAGCAGGGCGGCGGCGGGCAGGCAGCCCATCGCGAAGCGCGATTCGAGAACGGACTCGAGGAGCGGCAGGTGTGAGATCAGCTTCCACGGCAAGGGGATTCCGGTGTCCCAGCCGCCGATCGTCAACGACGTCCCGAGTGACAGGACGCCCATCACGGCCACGGTCGCGGAGGCGGCGCGGGCCAGCGGCATGCGCCACAGCCACAGGGCCGACAGGCCGAGGAGGATCAGCAGGGGCCAGCCGAAGTACGCGTTCTCCTCGGTGGCGTTCATACTGAACTCGGCGGACCCGGGCTCGCCTGCCAGCGAGGACGTCGGAAAGCTGGTGAACGCCTCGGTGTCGTTGCCGACCGGGCCGTGTTCGATCGCCCGGTAGCTGTCGGGTCCGAAGAACTGCCACCACAGGGGCACGGCGGCGATGGCCAGCGCGATGCCGCCGGCGATCGCGAATCCCGTGATGCTGCGCGTGGCCGCCGCGACTGCCGCTCGCGGGCGCGACGCCGCGAACGCGGCACCGAAGACCGCGAACGCCAGAGCGTAGATCAGCAGGGGTTCTTCGCCGAGGAAGATCTGATAGGCGATCAGCAGGCCCAGTACGATGCCGTCGCGCACCGGGCGCGCCCCGCTGCCCAGCCTGATCACGGCCAGCGCGATGAAGGGCAGCAGGAACAGGGCGACGAAGTTGGGGTGCCCGTTGGTGTGCGAGATCAGGGCGGGGGCGAAACCGCACAGACCACCGCCGACGGCGGCCGCGAGTCGCGACGACACGACATGCCGCGAAAACACCCAATACCAGGCAATTGCCGTGCCCGACAGGCCAAGTGTGAGCGCGAGAGTGAAGGTGACGTTCGGTCCGAACAACAGCGTGATCGGCGCCAGCGGAATGCTGATGCCGAACATCGCCGTGTTGCCCATGAGGTTGACGCCCAGCGGGTAGTTCTGCAGGTCGCTGGACAGCGGATTCTCCAGATGGACCAGTGAGCGTGCCGCGACCGCGAAGAACCATTCCCACATCGTCTGGTCCTGGCCGCTGCGTACCAGATAGCCGGTCCCGAGGTGTTTCCACTGGCGGGCCAACACGAATGCCGCGAGACCGACGTAGAAGACGATCGCCGCGACGTCGGCCGGGTGCGGCCGGAGACGGGAGCGGAGAGGGCGAGCAATGGTGCTGGTGCTCTCTGCCTGCCGAGTGGTCTCGACCTGGGTGAGTATCTCAGTCACGCAGCTGCGCCTCCGGTTCTCGGGTCGATGTCAATCGCCCGAGGGTACCGGAGGTCGCTGAGAGCTTCCTGGGTTGCGATCGCGTGATTGTTGCATGTATCACATCAAGTTGATTTGTGAACTTCTGATCAATACAGGGATATTCTCCTGCCCCACTGGTTACGCTCAGCATGCTTTTTCGTATCGGTTGCAGTGCACTCTGAATGGGGTCGGCATGACGAACATCAGCACATCTCGATTTGGGTACAAACGGTTTACACGCTCGGTGGCAGTCGCAGGCATCGCCGCGCTCGCCATGGTCATGGGCAATGGCACCGCGTCGGCCGGCGTGGACAATTCCAGCTCCGTGATCGACGCACGAGGGAATCGCATCGAAGTCGTGCAGGGCGACACGCAGTATCAGGTCGTACCGCCGCTGGACGGCGTACCCACCAGCGTGGAGTTCTTCCACAACGGTTACGCGGGGGTCGCCATCACCGGGCCGAACGCGGAGGAGTTCAAGGGAACTCAGCTCACCGTCGGTTATCAGATCGGCTACCCGGTCTCCCTGGCCGGCGCGACGATCGTTCTCAATTCGCCCGGGCTCGGGTTCGCGATCGGGTCGAGCAACGGAATCAATCTGGGACTTGTCCCGGACTTCACGCTGGATTTGAACGCCGGGACCAACGCGGAACTCGCCGGTGACATCATTCCGTCGCAGGAACTCGACATCGACCTGGAGCCCGGTGGAATCACCACCGTTCCGCTCCTCGAGGGTCAGGAGTTCGACGGATCGGCGGCTGTGGTCAGGATGCAGGGAGTTCATGGCTCCATCTCCGGTGCTATCGGGCCGGTCACCATCCGTCCGTACGCCATGGCTGTGACGGAGAACGGTGACACCGTGATGACTTACGGCGTGCCGCAGAAGCTCAACTAGGCAGCCCGCCCGACAGGGTGCCTGACAGGGGTCGCCGGACTGACGTCCGGCGACCTTTGTCGACTGACATGGACGACGATGTCGCCTGTGATCCACACGGCGGCACCGAGCACGGCGATCACGAAAAGCGCCCACTGCCCGACGTAGGCTCCGACGATCGCTCCGATCGTCACAGCGAGTCCGGCATGCACGACCACCTCACCGCCGGCGGTGCCGAGAAGATAGTCCTCGGCACCGCTACCGGCACGTCGCGGCTCCACTGCATCCGGCATGACCGCTCCTCGCGACGACCCGACAATTCCCCTCGGGGCGCGGAAAATTCCCGCCTCCCTGATTGGGTGCGGGGTTCCCGCGAGGGGGGTGCGATAAACGTGAACAGACCGATCAGTTTCTTGTGACGACCACGAACGGCCCGGTCTCCGACACCGTGAATCGGGGGTCGTCGAACAGTTCCTTCGGGAACGTGACGGTGTAGCGGCGCACGTTGGGGTCGTTGGGATACACGTCCTCGGCGAGCCGCAGCGTGTACCCGTCGGGGCCCTGGCGGAACACGAACGCGTCGGGGGCGCGCCACGGCGCCGTGTCGAGTGCGGTCACCAGCTTGTCGGGCGTCTCGAGCTCGCTCCACTCCGAGATGGTCCGGGCGCGTCCGGCGAAGTCCGCCAGGGGATTCGAGTAGTGCGACGTCAGCGCCTGGAACCCGAGGTAGGGGTAGAAGCTGAGGAAACTGGTGTCGGCGGTGAGGACCACCGTGTCGTCGCGGTCGCGGGGGACCTGCGTCTGGATCAGCTCGTCGACTGCCGCGTAGTGGGCGGCGGCGCCGGGTGGGCGCTGGTCGGCGCGTTCACCGTTGCCGTCGGTGTCGGTGTAGGCGACAGCGATGTCGGAGTCGAGGAACTTGGGGATGTTCTGGACGAACGACAGCGCGCCCAACACCCCGATCACCAGGACCGCCCCTTTGACCCGCGGGTTGTCGCTGGTCGCGAGCACGAGCCATCCTGCGAATTCGACGAATCCGAAGACACCTGCCGCGCCGAGCAGGACGATCAGCACAGGCTCGAGCCGGAACGAGAGGAGGGTGCTGCCGAGCACGGTGAACGCCATCGACAGTAGCGACCACAGGTAGATGGCCACCACTCCGACGCCGAGTGCCTGCGCGCGCCGCGACGTCGACGCGCGGGCGACGAGCCAGATGGTGCCGAGCAGGCACAGTGCCCCGGTGAGGGAGAAGTGGATCATCGGCAGCGGCAGATGCGCGCCTGCCTCGGGCAGATAGTGCAGCGCTGTTCCCGACGCCGCGGGCGAACCGCCCACGACCTTCAGCAGATACGGCAACCAGACGGTCAGCGCGAGAAGGCCGGACACGGCGGCGATCACGATCAGCCGGACCAGCGGATCGATCGCCGCCCGCCACGACTTCTGGGCGCGAATCCGCAGGGTCGCGGCCAGCAGTGCGAGCAGGGTGATCGCGAAGGCGGCGAGTCCGAGATACAGCGTGTAGAACGTGGCGGCGAGGCCGAGGAACAGACCGGTGCCGATCACGGCGCCCCAGCCGCCGCGACCGTCGACACGGTGCAGCCCGCCCCAGGCGAGGACGAGTGCGGGACCGATCAGCAGGGTGATGACGGCGCCGTACGGTTCGGGTGACCCGTAGGCCAGGACGAGTGCCGTGGTCGCGAGGGACACCACGATGGCCAGGTCGTGGCGGATCAGGTTGCTCCACAACACCAGTGCCACGACGGCTGCGACGGCGAGCGATCCGATGGCGTACGGCTTGAAGGCGTCCCAGCCGTCCATGCCGAGGAGGTTGGCGACGCGCCCGCCCACCCAGAACCATCCGGCGGGGTAGTACGGCGGCAGGTCGGCGTACGTCATGTCGCGCAGTGCCGCCGAGTCGGTCAGCCGCGTGAGGTATTCGGTGCGGAACTCCTGGTCGACGGAGACGCCGTGTAGATAGAGCTTGGTGGCCGCGAGAGGCAGGCCGAGGGTGACGGTCACGAACCCGGACAGGCTCGCCCACGACAGCAGCCGGGCGAACCGCGGAGTCCGGTGCAGTCGCACGAGCAGCACCGACACCGCGATTCCCGCGATGGCGACGACCTGGCCGACCGTGGTGACGGCCTGAGTCACGTTGGACGAGTTGAACGCCGGCCACTGCACCCGCGCGAACGCGAACAGTCCGACTGCCGCCACCACTGCGGCCACGACGGCCCCCAGCAGCATTTCGAGAGCTGTCGACAGGGACCGTCGGGCCGGTGCTACGTCTGCTTCCGTCACGAGGGCGAAGCTTAGATGGGCAGCTTCTTGAAGATCGGTCGCGGGATGTGCCGCAGGATCATCATCACGTAACGGAAGGCGCCCGGCGCCCACACGAGATCCTTGCCCTTCTCCGCCGACGTGACGGCGAGCTTGGCCACGTCTTCCTTGT
Organism: Rhodococcus sp. A14; assembly: GCF_011603105.1. NCBI lineage: Bacteria > Bacillati > Actinomycetota > Actinomycetes > Mycobacteriales > Nocardiaceae > Rhodococcus > Rhodococcus sp. A14. The sequence continues at coordinate 40,191 of NZ_JAAOQS010000008.1, forward strand.
TCACGGTGAGCGGGGCTTCCTTCACGTCCGCGGACATGCGGGTGCGGACCTGGCCGGGTCGGATGACGAGGACGCGCGGACCGAATTCACGCAGTGCCTCACCGAGTCCGAGGTAGAAGCCGTCGAGTCCGGCCTTGGTGGATCCGTATACGAAGTTGGAGCGCCGCACGCGCTCGCCTGCGGCGGACGACATGGCGATGATCTGGCCGAAGCCCTGTGCCTTCATCTTCTCGCCCACGAGCACGCCCACCGACACCGCGGCCGTGTAGTTGACCTCGGCGATCTGGACGGCCTTGCGCTGGTTCTGCCACAGTTCCTCGGCGTCGCCGAGCAGGCCGAACGCGACGATGGCGACGTCGACGTCGCTCTTCGCCCACGCTTCGTCGATGACCTTCGGGTGGCTCTCGGTGTCGACGGCGTCGAAGTCGATGACGTCGACGGCGTTGGCGCCGGCCGCCTTCAGCTGGGCGACGGCGGCATCGCGACCGGGATCACCCGGCAGCGCGGCGAGGATCACCCGCATCGGCGCCTTCTTCAGGTACTCCTCGCAGATCGCGAGACCGATCTCGGAGGTGCCACCGAGCAGCAGGAGAGTCTGGGGGTTCCCGACAGCGTTGATCACTAGAGTTCCAACCTTCTGGACATATCGGAGGCGAAGACATTGGTGGGGTCGTACTTGCGGCGGGTGGCGATCCACTCGTCGATCCGCGGGTACATGGCGTGGAAGGTCTCGGCGGTGGTCCGCGAGTCCTTGGCCGTGTAGAGGCGGCCGCCGAACTTCAGGACCCGCTTGTCGAGTTCGGTGACGAACTCGTTCAGGCCGGGCTTGATGCGGAAGTCGACGCAGATGTTCCAGCCCGGGATAGGGAAGCTCAGTGGGGCCTGGTTGCCCTCGCCGAACAGCTTGAACACGTTGAGGAACGAGTAGTGCCCCGACTTCTGGATGTCGCGGATGATGGCCTTGAATTCCTCGACCGCGGTGGTCGGCACCACGAACTGGTACTGCAGGAATCCGTTGGATCCGTAGGCGCGGTTCCACTCACCGAACATGTCGAGCGGGTGGTAGAACTGCGTCAAGTTCTGAACCTTGTCGCGGTACGTGCCCGACTTCCGGAACCACAGCTCGCCGATCATCGAGAAGTTGAACTTGTTGGCGAGGCCGTTCGGGAAGACGTCCGGGAACGTCAGCAGCTGCGGCGCGTCGAACGCGAGGGGGTTCTTCTGCAGCTTGGCCGGCAACTGGTCGAGCTTCGCGAGCGAACCGCGGGAGATCGCGGCGCGACCCAGCTTCGGCGGCGCCGCGATGGCGTCGAACCAGGCGCTCGAGTACTCGTAGTTGGATTCGCTGCCGTCGCTGTGCAGCGCGATGGTCTCGTCGAGCGTCTGGGTGACGTCGCCGTCGGCGATGAAGTACGCCGTCTCGGTGGGCGTCATCTTGATGGTGGCCTTGAGGATGATGCCCGTCAGGCCCATGCCGCCGATCGTCGCCCAGAACAGTGCGCCCTTGGGGTCGTTGCGGCCGCCCTTCGGCGTCAGCGTCCGCACCTTGCCGTCGGCCGTGAGCAGGTCCAGGGACACCACGTGATTGCCGAAGCTCCCGGCGCTGTGATGGTTCTTGCCGTGGATGTCGGAGCCGATGGCGCCGCCGATGGTGACCTGCCGGGTGCCGGGCAGCACCGGAACCCACAGACCGAACGGCAGGGCCGCCTTCATCAGCTGGTCCAGGTTGACGCCGGCGTCGACCTCGACCAGGTGGGTGTCGCGGTCGATGCGGTGGATCCGGTTCAGCGCATTCATGTCGATGACCAGGCCACCGGCGTTCTGCGCCGGGTCGCCGTAGGAGCGGCCGAGGCCACGGGCGATCACCCCACGCTGAAGGTGAGCGGGCTTCGACTCGTTCTGCTCCGCGACCTGGGCAACCGCTCGCGCGATCACTTCCACGTCGGGAGTGGACAGCACCTGCGCGGTGGTGGGCGCGGTGCGTCCCCAGCCGGTGAGGGTGCGGGTCTGTGTGGGGAGCGCCTGGGTGGGCGTCTCTTCTGCTGTCGTGGACATCGAGGTAGAGGGTACCCGGAGGCCGGCCCCGTGGGCCCGTGCGTGCTTATCCACCGCGGGCGGTCGACAAGTACTCACGGGGCGCTAGCCTCGTCGTCGTGTCAGAAACCCAGCCGAGTCACGAGCACGAACCGCACGTTCCGCTCCCCGTCGAGATCCCCGTCACCGAGAACATCGCGGACGACGCACTGGACCTGAAGACGCAGATCATCCGTTTCGTCCTGACCGGTGGATTGTCGGCCATCGTCGACTTCGGGCTGTACTTCCTGCTGTTGGAAGTGGTCGGGCTCCCCGTGAACGTGGCGAAGTCGATCAGCTTCATCGCGGGCACCACCACCGCGTACCTGATCAACCGCCGGTGGACGTTCAAGGCCGAACCGAGCCGCGCCCGCTTCGTGGCCGTCGTCATCCTCTACGCGGTCACGTTCGCCGTGCAGGTGGGCCTCAACTGGGTGATGTACCACGCATTCCCCGACGAATGGTGGCGTCTGCCGCTCGCGTTCGTCATCGCCCAGGGCACGGCGACGGTCATCAATTTCGTCGTGCAGCGCGCGGTGATCTTCAAGATCCACTAGGCGCTGCCGGGCAACCGCACGGCAATGCCCCGGCGGGTGCTGCGATGACCCCTATCCGGGTGTTTCGGTAACGACTCAGCAACTTCTCTGGTGTGGCGGGTGTGTTCGGTGAGAATCGATCAATGCTGATTGTTCTCGATACCTCGGCCGTCACTCGCGACGTGCGCTTCGAGACGTTCGTCCGCGACGCCCTCGATCAGGGGAGCCGGGTACTCGTGCCGCGCCTGGTCCTCGTCGAGGTCGCGCACCGGTACCAGCGCGAATCGGTCGCGATGATCGAGGCCCTCACCGTCCAGGCGCGCATGTACGACCGGCTCGGGCTCCGGGAGGATCTGTCGGTCTTCGTGGATGCCGCCCGGGCCAAGGCCGACGGGTACGTCGACTCGCTGGCCCGGCAGCTCGAGGCGATGGGCTGCGACGTGATCGAGCCGGCGCACGCCTCGCACCTCGAGATCGCCGGTCGCGAGTTGCAGCGTCGTCGCCCGTACGTGGACAAGAAACGGCACGGCTACACCGCCACGGTGAACTGGCTGACGGTCCTGGACATCGCCGATCGCCGCCCGTCCGAGGACGTGGTGTGGGTCAGTGCCAACTCCCGGGCGTTCGGTAGCGGCGAGCCGTCGACGTGGCACGACGAGATCTGGGCCGAGCTGCAGGAACGTGGTCTCGATCACCGGGTGCGGTGGGTGGTCGACCTGCACGACGTGGACCTCCGGGAAACCGGCCTGCCCCGCCGCGAACGGGTCTTCGAGCCGGTCGTCACGTCGCCGCCCGTGGCCGCCGTCACGGCGCCACTCCCGCCTCGGGCGCCCGTCGCGGCCCCCGAACCCGTGGAACCCTCGGGTCCGGCTCCCGCCGCGGCCGTGCCTCCCGTGCACGTGGCGCGACCCCGGGTGGCGCCGCAGCGGATCCTGCCCTCGGGCAACGCGGACACCGGACGCCGCGGCATCGGCAGGGTGATGGGCGGACGCAAGCGAAAGGTCACCGTCGTGGAGGAGCTCGACGACCTCGATTTCGGCTGAGCCGGACGCCCGATGTCCCACTTGGCACGCCCGCGATAACGATTCGGGCAAAGGGGATAACGACTTGGGGCCGAAGCCACCATGAGTGACACACGATCGCGGCGGGTACTCCAAGGTTGAAGTTACGTATCCGTCAATGGCGACGGGTATCGGCGACCAGGGGAGAAGGCATGAAATCTGTGCCGAACGACCGCAAGCCGTCCGCGCAGCAGCGGAACGGGACACCGATCGTCCAATACCGTTCGGGTGCGAGGCTCGCGGGGCCGAGTATCGAATCCCAGGTTCTCTACCAGGCATGCAGGTGGTTTCTCCGGCCTGTGGTGCGGATGGCCCCGATCAACGAATCGGCGATTCGCAGGGCCGCGCTGCTGGACATGGCGGCGGGGATCCGTCCGGCTTCCGGTATCCGCCGCCAGAAGGTGCGACTGCCCGGATTCGACGCGGAGATCGTGCGCGCGCCGGGGGTGTCACCGGATCTCGGTGACGGGGTCGTCCTCTATCTGCACGGCGGCGGGTTCCTGTGCTGCGGGCTGAACACGCATCGGCCGGTGGTCGCGACGATCGCGAAGCTGACCCGGCTGCCGGTGATGCACGTCGGCTACCGGCAACTGCCCGACACGAACATCAGCGGTTCGGTCGACGACTGCCTGACGGCGTACAAGTGGTTGCTGGAGAACGGAGCCCGCGCGGGCGGGACGGTGTTCGCCGGTGACTCGGCGGGTGGGTTCCTCGTCTTCGCGACCGCGCTGAAGGCGCGCGAGGAGGGCGTCGATCTGCCCGCGGGCCTGGTCGGACTGTCCCCGCTGCTGGACCTGGACTGCGCGGACAAGCTGGTGCACGCCAATGCGGCCCGCGACGTGTTCGCGCCAGTGGAGGCGCTCGTCACCATCGGCAAGCTCGGCGGCGAGGTCGACGGCGTGCTCGACCCCGCGCTGTCACCCGTGAACGGCGCTCTCGAGGGTCTGCCGCCTGCGCTGCTGGTCGCTGCGGAAGGCGAGGTGCTGCGGTCGGATTCGGAGCTGATGGCGTATCGGCTGAGCGCTGCGGGTGTTGCGACGACGCTGCAGATCTGGGACGGCCAGGTGCACGCGTTCCCGGCGTTGTGGCCCGGGCTGCCGGAAAGCCGTGCGGTGCTTCGGCGTATCGCGCGTTTCGTCGCGTCGCGTGTGCGGCCGGAGGACGGTGTCGCCCGGGACAAGACCGCCTGACTACCGCGGCGGGCCCTTCTCGAGCACGATCGTCGTCGATCGCTGTCGGCCGGTCTCGTCGAACCAGCGCAGCGCGACCTCGTCGCCGGGGTGCCGTGCGATCATGCGTTCGCTGAGATCGTCCGAGGACCGGATGGGTGTTCCGTCGAATTCGGTGACGACGTCCCCGATCTCGATGCCTGCGTCGTCGGCGGGAGTGCCGATGCTGACCCAGAGCACTTCGGCGCCCCGATCGTCGTCGGTGACGCTGATCCCGAGGAGTGGGGTGTCGCCGATGTGCACGGTGGCGGACGTGGTTCCGGCGCGGACCTGATCGACGATCGTCATCGCGGTGTCGATGGGCACCGCATACGATCTCGGCTGGGTGGGAGCGGGTTTCGCGGGGTCGGAGTCGGCGTTGCCCGCGGTGTTGACGCCGATGACGGCGGCGGTGGCGTCGACGAGGGGGCCGCCGGAGTCGCCGGGACGTACGGCCGCATCGATCTGGATCAGCCCGTTCAGCCGGTTCCGGGAACCGTCGGTGGAACTGCGGGCGGTGATCGTCTGCCCGACGTCGGTCACGAACCCGCGGGCCGCCACCGGAACTCCGCCTCCCTCCGCGTTACCCACCGCGGTCACCGGGTCACCGATGCCGATGGTGGTGTCCTTCGCGAGGGTCGCCACCGGGAGGTCGCCCGCGCCCTGGAGCCGGAGTACCGCGACGTCGCGGGAACTGTCGTACCCGAGGACGTCCGCGACGTACTCCGCACCGTTGCCCAGGCTCACCGCGCTGATGTCGAGGGCCCCGTCGATCACGTGATGGTTGGTGAGGACGACGCCGTCGGGGGTGAGCACGATCCCCGTTCCCGCGGTTTCGACGAGACCCGAATCCGCGACGAGCGTGACGATCGCCGGGATCACCGTGGCCTCGACCTCAGCCGGGGTCAGGACCACGGGCGGCGGCGGAGGAGGCGCGGCGGGCTGGGCGACCGTCGCCGCCGGCGGTCCCGGTTCGCGGACCGGTGGTGCGCTCAGCAGCAGGCTGCCGATCACCGCCGTGGCCACGGCGAGGACCGTTGCGGCGCGGGGCGTCGTCATGCCGGTTGTCGTCGTCGCGGAGTCGGTTCAGGACTGTTTCAGCGACCCCCAGCCGTGCCAGGTGTCGATCTCGATCCAGGCGCTGACCCGTTTCCGGTCTCGGACGGGGTACGGCTTGCCGGTGTAATGCGTGGCGAGGCGGTCGATGTCGGCCAGTTCGCCGTCGTCGACGAATTCGGTCACCCGGCCCTGGATGCTGACGTGGGTGATCCAGTCGTCGGGGTCCATCGCGGTGAGGCTGACGCGGGGGTCGGCGCGCATGTAGTCCAGGCGTCGGCGCTCGGCATCCATGTTGACCAGCACCTTGCCGTTCTCGAACAGGTACCAGGTGGCCACGGACACGGGCTGGCCGTCGGGTCGGACGCAGGCGATGGTGGCGTAATTGGGCCGAGCGAACATCTCGGCGGCTTTCGGTGTCAGAGGTGGCTTCGACATGTCCGAAAGATACTCCTGAGGCCTTCGGCCCTGTGCGTGGTTGGCGAGTCCAGGCCCTCGTCAACCCCGCACGGGGAAGGCGGCCTAACGCCGGTCCCGGAACCGGGGTTCGCGCTTGTCCTTGCGTGCGGCGGTGGCCTCCTCGAAGTTGTCGGTCAGCAGCCGTACGAGCAGCTGCCCGAGACCCTCCTGGTGGATGTGGGCTTCGAGGGAGGCGGCATCGAGCCCGGACCACAGCGTGCGCTTCGTCAGTTCCAGGCCGGGCCGGGAAAACCCGGACATGCGCTCGGCGAGGTCGAAGCATTCGTCCAGGAGGTCCTCGCCGGGCACGCACCGCGACACGAGTCCGATCCGCTCGGCCTCGTCGGCGTGCACGTCCCGCCCGGACAGCATGATCTCGAACGCCCGGGACGAACCGATCGCCCGCGGCAGCAGGTAGCTCAGGCCCAGCTCGCTTGCGGTCAGGCCGTTGTTGATGCCCGCCGCCCGGAAGTGGGCGTCTTCCGCCGCGATCCGGATGTCGGAGGCGAGCGCCAGGCACAGGCCGCCGCCGATGGCCGCGCCGTTGACCGCGCTGATCACCGGCTGGTGCATCCGGCGGAGCGAGAGCACCACGTTGTCGAGCATCTCCATGGCCCGCAGGGCGACGGTCGGCGGGGTGAGGCCGTCCACGTGGGGGAGCGTGCCCGCGGATCTCTGGTCGGCGCCGGAGCAGAAGCCGCGGCCCGCACCGGTGATCACCACCGCGCGCACCGCGTTGTCGTTGCTGATCTCCTCCAGTGCGTCGCGGAACGGGATCATCACGTCGAACGCCATCGCATTCATGCGTTCCGGGCGGTTGAGCGTCACCAGGGCGATGCCCGGCCGGGGATGGTCGACGACGACGAAGTTCACGCACTCGATACTAGAACACGTTTCAATTCTCTGGATCAATTTGCGGTCGTGGACGCCCGGGGGCGACCGTGCGCGCGAGGATGCCCAGCGTCGCGCGCAGGGCGGTCTCGGAAATCACCGGGAAGATCCCGGACTCGCGCCACACCGGGTCGATGGACGACCAGTCGTAGAACGACGTCACCATCGTTCCCTCGTCGATCGGCTCGAGTCGGTAGCCGTACACGTGCCCGATCTGCGGCCGGATCTGCCCGAGGACCTTCCAGGAGATCTCCCGGTCGGGCACGAACGTCTCGATCGTCACCGTCACGTCGTAGAGACCGAGGTCGAAGTCGTTCAACGCGTCGCGGTCCATGTGCACGACGAACGTGTCGCCCGCCGCCGTGACGCGGTCCCCCTCCGCGGACATCAGCATCCCGGAACTGTCGATCGCCACATGTCCCTCGGGATCGCAGAGCAGGCCGAAGATCGTCGCCGGGTCCGCGGCGACAGCCCGCCGGACCTCCAGCCGCTCGCCGGTGTCAGTTGTCATGTCCGCATCCTGCCACCCCATGTGAGTGCCATCGAGTGCTCGGGCACGCAAAAACACTCACATGGGGAAGGTGGGCAGCACTCCGGCGTCCATGGCCTGTTTCAGAGACGGTGCGGCCGAATCCTTCTCGGACAGCTGGAAGGTCAGCGGGTTGCCGTCCCGGCCCACCGTGGGCCAGTCGATTCCCAGTTCGGGATCGAGTGGATGGAGGTCGTGATCGAGGGCCGGGGTGTACTCGATCGAGCACAGGTACATCACGGTCGACGCGTCCTCGAGGGACAGGATCGCGTGGCCGACACCGGCCGGGAGGTAGACGGCGCGGCGGTCGGCGTCGTCGATGAGCACCGAATCCCACTGCCCGAACATCGGCGACCCGACGCGCAGGTCGACGATCACGTCGAGGAACGCACCCTTGACGCACGTGACGTATTTCGCCTGTCCGGGCGGGTTGTCGGTGAAGTGGATGCCGCGCAGGACACCGGCGGCGGACACCGAGCAGTTGGCCTGCGCGAGTTCGAGACTGTGCCCGACGGCGGCCTCGAACTCCGAGCCCTTGAACCATTCGAGGAACACGCCGCGGTCGTCGCCGAACTGCCTCGGGGTGATCTCCCAGGCGCCCGGAACCTTCAGTTCCCGATACTCCACGTCACCAGTCCTTGCCGCGTTCGAGAAGTTCGAGGAGATAGTCGCCGTATCCCGACTTGCCGAGAGTCTCGGCGCGGGCACACAATTCGGCGTCGGTGATGAACCCGCGGCGCCACGCGACCTCTTCCGGGACGCCGATCTTCAGCCCCTGCCGGTGTTCGAGCGTGCGCACGAAGTTCGACGCCTCGAGCAGTGAATCGACGGTGCCGGTGTCGAGCCACGCGGTTCCGCGGGGAAGCACCTCGACCTGCAGCCGTCCGGCCTGCAGGTACGCCTGGTTGACGTCGGTGATCTCGTACTCGCCGCGGTCCGACGGCTTCAGATCGCGCGCGATCGAGACGACGTCATTGTCGTAGAAGTACAGGCCGGGGATCGAGAAGTTCGACTTCGGGGTGGCGGGCTTCTCCTCGATGGACATCGCCCGGCCCGTGTCGTCGAATTCGACCACACCGTACGAACTGGGATCGGACACCCAGTAGGCGAACACGGCGCCGCCGTCGATGTTCTCGAAGCGGTTCAGCCGGGAACCGAGACCGGGGCCGTAGAAGATGTTGTCGCCGAGCACGAGGGACACGGACTCGTTGCCGATGTGGTCGGCACCGAGCACGAACGCCTGCGCCAGGCCGTTCGGTTCCTCCTGCACCTTGTACGTGAGGTTCACCCCGAACTGGGAGCCGTCGCCGAGGAGCCGGCGGAACTGCTCGGCGTCGTGCGGGGTGGTGATGACGAGGATGTCCCGGATGTTCGCCAGCATCAGGGTGGAGAGCGGGTAGTAGATCATCGGCTTGTCGTAGACCGGGACCAGTTGCTTGCTCACTCCGAGAGTGATCGGGTGCAATCGGGACCCGGTGCCCCCTGCCAGGATGATTCCGCGCATGTGCGCAGTGTTCCAGTGTTCGCGTCGGATAGAAACTCGGGCGCGACACTAGGGTGGGTGCACATGAGGCTTCTCGTGACAGGCGGCGCCGGGTTCATCGGTGCGAACTTCGTGCACCAGACGGTGGCCGAGCGCCCGGACGTGCAGGTGACGGTGCTCGACGCGCTGACGTACGCCGGCAACCGGCAGTCGCTCGACCCGGTGGCCGACCGCATCGAGTTCGTGCACGGCGACGTGGCGGATTTCGCGCTGGTGGACCGTCTGGTCGCCGGCTCGGACGCGGTGGTCCACTTCGCCGCGGAATCGCACAACGACAATTCGCTGGCCGATCCGACGCCGTTCGTGCAGACGAACGTGATGGGCACGTTCTCGCTGTTGCAGGCCGTCCGCGCCCACGACGTCCGGTATCACCACATCTCCACCGACGAGGTGTACGGCGACCTCGAACTGGACGACCCCGAGCGCTTCACCGAGTCGACCCCGTACAACCCGTCGAGCCCGTACTCGGCCACCAAGGCGTCCAGCGACCTCCTGGTGCGGGCCTGGGCGCGGTCGTTCGGGGTGCGGGCCACCCTGTCGAACTGTTCCAACAACTACGGCCCGTACCAGCACGTCGAGAAGTTCATTCCGCGCCAGATCACCAACCTGATCGACGGGGTGCGCCCCCGTCTGTACGGCAGCGGGAAGAACGTGCGCGACTGGATCCACGTCGACGACCACAACGCGGCCGTCTGGACGATCCTGGAGAAGGGGAGTCTCGGTCAGACGTATCTGATCGGCGCGGACGGCGAGGTCGACAACCGGACCGTCGTCGGAACGCTGCTCGAACTGTTCGGCCGCGACGCCGACGACCTCGACTTCGTCACGGACCGCCCGGGCCATGACCTGCGCTACGCGATCGATTCGACTCGGCTGCGCACCGAACTGGGCTGGACGCCGCAGTACAAGGATTTCCGCAGCGGGCTCGAGGCCACCGTGCGCTGGTACCGCGACAACGAGTCGTGGTGGCGGGCGCAGAAGGAATCCGCGGAGAAGGCGTACGCGGCCACGGAATCCGTCATCGGCTGACGGTTCCGCGAAACGCCCACGCTCTCGCCGTCAGTGCGATGCGGCCTGCCTCGTCGCGCCTCGAGCGGGCATCGAGCAGGTCGCGAAGCTCGTCTCGGCGCACGGCGGGCAGCGACGCGCAATATCCGGGTGCCGGTCCCTGCCCGCCCAGAAACGGCCGCCAGAAATCGTCGAAGTCGGAGAACACGGTGGGCACGTCGAGTGGGTGCACCTCCGCCGCGGCCAGCCCTGCGGTGGACAGTGCGTCGCGGAGAGGCTGGGGCCGGCAGAGCGGGAAGCGGACGCCCTCGTCGAGGTCCGCGGCCGCCTCGTCGAGTTCGCGAGCGGCGTCCCAGAATGTGCGAATCATCTGCATTCCCTCGACGTAGTCCCACACGTACCCGGCGACCGTCCCGCCGGTTCGCGTCACTCGGCGCATCTCGGCGAGCCCGTCGATCGGATGGGGAACGAAATTGAGGACGAGCCCGGACACCACGCGGTCGAACTCGCCGTCCTCGGCGGGGATGGATTCGGCGGTGCCCGACCGGACGTCGAAGCGGGGATCGTCCGTGCCGGCCCGAGCCGCCGCCGCGAAGGGCTGCGACGGTTCGACGCCGACCACCCGGGCCGGATCCGCCGTGCGGAGAACGGTGTGGGCGAGGGCGCCCGTCCCGCAACCCACGTCGCACCATGCGCCGCCCGGGCCGGCGGCCAGCCACCGCAGGAACTGCGTCGCGACCGGCCGGCTCCAGCGGCCGATGTAGCGCTCGTACGCGGGATCGATCTCCCAGGCGTCCGTCATCGCGATCTCCTCAGGACGGCTGCGGTACCCGGGAATCCTCGCGGACGAGGGCGTTGCGCAGCGAACGCGAACCGGCGATCGCGGCGACGAAGCCGGCGAGCACCTCGCACAGCGTGAACACCAGGCGAGACGCGAGGGCCAGCCCGAGCGCGACCCCGCTGTCCATGAACGGGGACAGAGCCGCGACGACGACGGCCTCGCGGACCCCGATGCCGGACGGCGCGACGACCACCAGCACGCCGACGCACATGCCGAGGGCGATCGCGCCGATGCACTGCACCAGGGTGCCCGCCTCGAATCCCGCCGAGCTCGACGCGAGGAACCACAGATGCACGCCGTAGAGGACCCAGCTGACGGCGCACCAGCCGAGGGCCAGCCCGATCTTGTGCATGGTCAGCTGCCGCTGCAGCGGGGCCCGCCGCAGGATCCGCAGGGCCAGGTTCACCAGCCGGGTGAGGACCGGTGGGTAGCAGCAGACGAGCGCGATCGGGACGAGAACGATCACCGCGACCGCCGCGACGGTGCTGATGTGGAACAGGGCGGGCAGCGCCAGCAGCCCGACGACCAGCGCCGACGTGATGCTCAGCCCGACGGTGACGAGGACGGCGACGAATCCGTTGGCCCGCGACACCCCGGCCCGGCGCACGAGCTCGGTCTGGAGGACGAACGCCCACACACTGCCCGGCAGATACTTGCCGAGCTGACCGACCAGGTAGCAGCGGGCGGCGTCGAAGGCGGGGATCGGATGTTCGAGGGCGCCGAGCGCGTGCTGCCACGCGCGCACCGCCGCGCCCATGCCGAGGAAGACGAACACCGCGGAGACGGCGAGCGCCCACCAGTCCAGCTGGGTGATCGTGTCCCTGACCTCGGCCCACTGCGATTTCACGGCGAACACGACGGCGACGACGATCGCGAGGGTGACGAGGATCCGCAGCGCGTTCATCAGGACGGCGCGACCGCCGCGGTCCGGGACGATCTCGGGATCGGCGTCCACGAGAACCACCCCCTCACCGGCAGTGCGCTGCGGCAGTGCAGCGTTCGTTTCCGACGATAGCAATCGGAGGGCGCCGGATCAGGAAACGAGCGGTTTCACCGCCAGCTCCCGCCACCAGGCGAACGCGTCGGCGAGCGAGTTCGGGAGTTCCGCGTCGGTGTCGAGCCGCCCCGAGGCATACACCGTCGCCACCGCCGCGATGTCCCGGTCCGCGATCCCGGCGCGGCTCATGCCCACCCGGTTGGTGCCGCGCAGGGCGGCGGGATTGCCGAACACCGTGGCGAACGGCGGAATGTCCTTGGCGACGACCGATCCCATTCCGACCATCGCCCGCGCACCGATCACCCGCCGCTGATGCACCACCGCGCTCATACCGAGGTTGACGCCGTCGCCGAGAGTCACGTGACCGCCGAGGGTGCTGGACGGCGAGAGGACGCAGTCGTCGCCGATCCGGACGTCGTGCTCGACGGACGTGTGGTTCATGACGAATCCGCCGCGCCCGATGGTCGTCGGCCGCTCGGCCCCCTGCTGGACGGCGCTCATCTCGCGGATCACGGTGCCCGCGCCGATCACGACACCCTGATGTGGACTGATCTCCGTCCACGTGCGGGGATGCGTCTTTCCTATCCACTCCGGCGGCGCCCCGAGCGTCGCGTGGGCGCCGATCCAGCAGTCGTCGCCGATGTCGAGCGGACCGGTGAGGACGGCATACGGTCCGATGCTCACCCGGTCCCCGATCGTGACGCCGTCGCCTATCACGACGGTCGGGTGGATCTCGCAGTTTTCACCGATGGTCATGAAAGTTGGCGATTCCTTCCAGGAGCCGTGCAGACCGTGGGAACCTTCAAGAGGGTGCAATCTGTGAAGACGGTGTGAACGCACGTCAATCTATCGGAGGAACCGTGATCGCGATCTCGAGTATCTCTTTCGGAGAGGACGTCGAGCGCGAGGTTCTCGACACCCTGCGATCAGGGATGGTCGCGCAGGGACCGAAGGTCGCGAGGTTCGAGGACGGGTTCGCCGAACTCGTCGGCACCCGGCACGCCGTGGCCGTCAACAGCGGCACCACCGCGCTGATCGCGGCGCTGCGGGTGCTGGACCTCCAACCGGGCGACGAGGTGCTCACCACCCCGTTCACGTTCGTGGCCACGCTCAACGCGATTCTCGACTCCGGCGCGACGGCCCGGTTCGCCGACATCGGGGCTGCCGATTTCGCACTCGACGCCGACATCGTGTCGCAGTGCGTGAACGAGCGCACCCGGGTGCTGATGCCGGTGCATCTGTACGGGCAGACCGCGGACATGGGTGCGCTGATGCCGTTGGCCGAGACCCGGGGACTCGCCGTCGTCGAGGACGCCGCGCAGGCGCACGGTGCCACGTTCGACGGCAAGGGTGCGGGCAGTTTCGGGCTCGGCTGCTTCTCGTTCTACGCCACCAAGAATCTCACCACCGCCGAGGGCGGCATGGTCACGACGGACGACGACGCGGTGGCCGACCGGTTGCGGGTGCTGCGGAATCAGGGCATGCGACGCCGCTACGAGTACGAGATGGCGGGCCAGAACTTCCGGATGACGGATCTGCAGGCCAGTCTCGGGTTGCCGCAACTGGGTTCCTATCTACAGCAGGTGGAGTCGCGCCGGCGCAACGCCGAGGCGCTGCGGACCGGTCTGAAGGACGTCGAAGGTCTCGTTCTGCCTTCGGAACTCGCGGGCCGCGGACACGTGTGGCACCAGTTCACCGTGATCCTCGCACCCGATGCGCCGATCGACCGCGACACCCTCGCGCAGCGTCTGGGAGATCGGGGGGTCGGCAGCGGTGTCTACTACCCGAGAACCGTCTACGACTACGACTGCTACCGCGAGCATCCCCGGGTGATCATCTCGCCCACGCCGGTCGCGACGTCCGTGGCCCGCCGGTGCCTGAGCATTCCCGTCCACGCCGCGCTCTCCACCGACGACGTCGACCGGATCGTCGCCGCGGTGCGCGAGGCGATGGAGGCATGATGACGTCCACGCGACCGCGGATCGCGCTCATCGGATCCGGCAGGATGGGTTCGCTGCACGCCCGCGTTCTCGCGCAGTCCTCGCTGTGTGACCTCGCCCTGCTCGTGGAACCGCGGGAGGAACACGGGCGGGAGGTCGCCGCACGGTTCGACACCGAATGGGCTGCGGATTTCGACGAACTGGACGGCATCGACGCCGCCGTCGTCGCGGCGGCGACACCCGCCCACTACGAGTTGGCGGGCCGCGTCCTCGACCTCGGCAAGCCGGTGCTCGTCGAAAAGCCGCTCGCCGCAACGTACGAGGAGAGCACGGATCTGGTGAAACGTGCCGCCGCGACGGGTGTCCCGCTGATGTGCGGCCTGCTCGAGCGATTCAATCCGGCGGTCCGGACGGCCCGCGAATTCGCCGGTGACGTGTGGCAGGTCAACGGAATCCGGCACTCGCCGTTCGTCTCCCGCATCCCCACCGGCGTCGCGACCGACCTGCTGATCCACGACGTCGACCTCGCGATCGGTTTCGTCGGATCACCACCCGTCGGCGTGAAGGCCGAATTCGGGTACTTCCACGACAGTTCGCGGCGCAACGAGGCCGAGGACTGCGCGGAGGCGGTGCTGCGTTTCGAATCCGGTGCGGTGGCCACCATCTCGGCCAGCCGGGTGAGTCAGCGGAAGGTCCGGCAGCTGTCGCTGCTGGAGCCGGACCGCCTGATCGAGATCGACCTCCTGCGCCGCGACATCACCATCTACCGGCACATCGACGACGACCTGCCCGCCGACCGCGACGGCTACAAGCAGCAGACGGTGATCGAGATCCCCACCCTCCGCTACAGCGACGAACCCCTCGCCGCCCAGCTCGCGCATTACGTCGGACTGATCGGCGGCGAGGGGGAGGCCGAAGCGGAGCGCGACTCGATCCTGCCCGCGCATCGCGTGGTCCACGAGGCGACGGTGTCGGCTACCGGCTGAGCGCTCCGGCGACCGCCAGGCGGGTGTCGTCCATGATGAGATCGGCGTTGATCGCTGCCGCGGCGCTCAGGCCGGCTCCGGCGGCGACGATCACCTGCGCCTTCGGGTCTGCGACGTTGCCTGCCACCCACACCCCCGGAACCGCGGTGGCGCCGGTCGCGTCGGCGGCGACGGCGGTGCCGATCACGTGTCCGGCCATCTCCATCTCGGTGGTGTCCAGGCCGAGGCTCGTAAGGAAGTCGGCGCGGGCCCTGAACACGGGCGGGACCACCACGGCGGTGAGGGAGAAGACCTGACCCGTGCGCAGCCGGACACCGGTCAGCCGGTCGTCCTGCACCTCGAGCCCGGCCACACCGCCGTCGATCACGGCGATACCGCGTGCGGCGAGCTGCTCGTACTCCTCGCCGGTGGGTTCGTCCGCGTCGTTCAGGAACAGCGTCACGTTCTCGGTCCACTGCCGCCACATCAGCGCCTGGTGCACCGCCAGCGGACTGCCGGCGAGGACGCCGACCGGCTGGTCTCGGACCTCCCAGCCGTGGCAGTACGGGCAGTGCAGGACGTCGCGTCCCCATCGCTCGGCCACCCCGGGGATGTCGGGGAGCACGTCGACGAGGCCGGTGGTCACGAGCAGTCTCCGCGCCCGCACGGCCGCGCCGTCGGCGAGTGTCACCCGGAACTGGCCGTCCCCGATCTTGTCTGCGGACGTGACGGTGCCGGTCACGATCTCGCCGCCGTACCCGGCGACCTCCGCGCGTCCGATGGCCAGTAGTTCGCCGGGAGGGGTGCCCTCTCGGCCGAGATAGTTGTGAATGCGCCCGGCCGGTGCGTTGCGCGGGGCGCCCGCGTCGATCACGAGCACCGAGCGGCGTGCCCGCGACAGGGCCAGTGCCCCGCCGAGTCCGGCCGCGCCGCCACCGACGACCACTACGTCGTAACTGTCTTCCATCGCGTTCTCCTTCGTTCGTCGACCTCGTGACGTCCACTGTCCGGGGAGGCCGCGAAACTGGCAAGCAAGTTTGCCGCTGTGGCAACATGGTGGGTGTGAACGACGTACCCGATCTGGACGGCGTCCTCGACGCCGTGGGACCGCGGCTGAAAGCACTCCGGCAGCAGCGCGGTGCCACCCTCGCCCAGCTTTCCGAGTCCACCGGGATCTCGGTGAGCACCCTGTCGCGGCTCGAGTCCGGCCAGCGGAAACCCACTCTCGAGCTGATGCTCCTGCTGGCCCGCGCCCACCAACTGCCCCTGGACGAACTCGTCGACGCACCCGCCACCGGCGACCCCCGCGTCCATCTGCGACCCCTCGAGCGCAACGGCTCGACGATCATCCCGCTGACGCGCAGGCCCGGCGGGATCCAGGCGTTCAAGCACGTGATCCCACCGGGTGACCCGAACGGCGTCCCGAACCTGCAGGTCCACGAGGGCTACGAATGGCTGTACGTCCTGTCCGGCCGGCTGCGACTGCTGCTCGGCGAACACGACGTGATCCTGACGCCGGGGGAGGTCGCGGAGTTCGACACCCACGTCCCGCACTGGTTCGGCAACCCCGGACCGCAACCGGCGGAGATCCTCAGCCTGTTCGGTCCCCAGGGCGAGCGGGCGCACGTCCGCACGGTCCCGCGGGGAACGGCAGCCGAGCACGACCGTCGGTAGAATTCGTCCGGACCGGTGACGAGCGCTCCCTCCGAGGCGCAGGACGTGATGGGGAGGCCCCGTGCGACGCTGGATTCTCGGTGTTCCCGTAGCGGTCCTGATTCCGCTCCTCGCCGGCTGTTCCACGACTGTGGCACCGCCCGTCGCGCAACCGCAGCCGCAATCACCGCCCGCAGGTGCGACTCTCGTGGGCCTGGGGGATTCGATCCCGGCCGGTGACGGATGCCCCGGCTGCACGCCGTTCGTGGAACTGTTCGGCGATCAGCTGTCCGGCGACGACGCGCTGCCCGTCCAGGTGGCCAACCTGGGTGTCGGAGGCTGGACCAGCACCGACCTGCTCGACTCCCTCGAACCCGGCGAATACGACGCCGACGCCGTCCGCGACGCCGACCTCGTCACCGTCACGATCGGCGCCAACGACTTCTACGCCGAACTCGACGACTACCTGGACGGCGACTGCGGTGGCGACGACGGCCTCGGCTGCTTCGAACCCGTCCTCCCGCAGCTACAGACCACGCTGACGTCCGTGCTCGACCGCATCGCCGAACTGCGGGCCGGTCAGCCGACCGCGGTGCTGGTCACCGGGTACTGGGACGTCTTCCCCGACGGCGACGTGGCCCGCGAGTTGTACGGCCCGCAGTTCCTCCGGGACAGCGCCGTACTGACGTTGCGCGCCAACGACGTCATCTCGGAGGTCGCGGGTGCCGAGGGCGCCACCTACGTCGACCTGTTCAGCACGTTCAAGGGGACGTGGGGCGACGGCGACCCCACGGGACTGCTGGCCGACGACGGCGACCACCCGAACCAGATCGGCCACCAGCTGATCGCCGACGCGTTGTCGTCCGCGTCGGTCGCGGGATCCGGCTCCACCGAGGCGTCGGCGTTCACGTCGTCCGAGTGGTCGCCGCGCTGAGCCTGCGCCGGCGCACCACCGCATCGACGACGGACAAGATCAGCACCACGACCGTCGCTGCGCCGAATGCCGCTACGGACAGGTTCTGCCGCGGCGGCCGGAACGACACGACCAGATCGTGGTCACCCGGCGGCACCGACACCTCGAGCAGACCGTGCCACCCGGCGGTCGCGTCCACCGGCTCGCCGTCGACGGTGGCCGAGTAGCCGGGCCACGCGAGGCGCGCGAACCAGACGGTGCCGCCGCTGCCCGCCACCCGCACGGTCTCCGTCGCCGCGCTCGTGTCGGACGAGAGCACCCGGACGCCGTCGGACGCGAACGCCACGCGTCCGGGCAGGGGCAGCGGCCGGTCCCGCTGCAACACCGTCCGGGAGTCGCCGCGTTCGGTGACGTGCCAGCCGGGTGGGGGCGGTGCCGTCGCGACCTCGGGCACGAGCCCGTGCTCCACGACGAGCGTCGACACCCGGAGGTAGTCGATCAGCGGGATCGGGATGTCCGCGTTCACCGGCTGCCAGAGCGCCCCGTACACCCCGGGGCAGACGGCGCCGCGGTAGTCCATGCACAGGGCTTCCTGGAACTCGGTGAACCCGATACCGGTGTAGGCGTTGATGCTGCCCTCGACGGACGACGCCATGATCTCGTTGCCGAACAGGATCCGGCCGGCGGTGACGTCCTCGTGGGACGTGTCGCCCAGGTCGGCGAGTTGCAGCACGGTGCCCTGGTAGCGGTCGGTCTGCTCGGACAGCACCGATGTACTCGCCGGGTCGACGCGGCTGCCGCGCTCGACGTCGCGGGTCAGGGACCAGACCTGCGCGGCGGCCACCACCACGGTGCCCAGGACGAGGGCGGCGACGAGAGCATTCGGCCCCCGCGTGCGCCAGCCGGTGTACGCGAGCACGCACAGCGCCGCGACGAGCAGCGCGAACAGCGTGTGCCGCAGCGTCAGGGCGGGCGAGGACGAGAACGCCAGGTAGAAGCCCAGCGCGATCAGCACCGCCGACGCCGTCGCCCGGTGACGCACCCGGTCGCGCGCGATCCCCAGCGACAGCGCGAGCGCCAGGCCGATCACCACGCACAGGTACAGGTATTCGACGAGCCGGATCGGCCACCGGAACATCCCGACGTTCGACGGTCCGAACGTGAAGAGGAAGTAGACGACCGCGATCACGGCCAGGCTGATCAGTGGTCGCCCGTGCGCGCGACGGAACTCCGCGGACGCGAACAGCGCGCGGATCCGTCCCCACGGAAGCCATGGCAGAAGTGGCAGCACGAACCACGCGAGGTACAGCGACGGGATCACCTCGACGGGACCCCCGAACGTCATGATCACGGGGAGATACGACGGGCTGCTCATTCCCGCGAGGCCGCCGATCTGCGGCTGCAGGAACGTGTCGTTGAAGATGCCGGTGCTGCCGGCGCGGGTGGTGACGTCGACACTGAGGAACAGCGGCAGGTACGTCACCAGCGCGGCGGTGCCCGCGCACGCGCCGGTGACGACGAGCACGAGCAACCGGAAGAACTGCCGCTCGACCAGCAGGCCGATCCCGATGCCGAGGAGTACGACGACGGCGCCGAGCGCGGCGTACGGGTTGCCCATGCTCACCGTCAGCGCACCGATCACGAAGGTGACCAGCGGGTTCGTGCGACCGCGGGAGAGGCGGAGCGCCGACCACCAGAACAGCGTCACCCACGCGACGGCCATCATCCCGGACGGCCAGCCCGCCGCCTCGTAGAACAGGGTGAAACCGCTGAACGGAATGGTCAGTCCGGCGAGGATCGCGGGACCGCGGCGGGCGCCGTATTCGCGGCACAGCAGATACGTCGCGAGGGCGAACAGCGCAAGGAACTCGGCCATGATCACGAACGCCGCGACGGACAGGTTCTCGAACTTCGCGGCCAGGACGTAGTTGGCCAGGTTGACCGGGTTGTACAGACCGTACGCGGCCTCGCCCGCGTAGTTTCCGCCGATCCAGGCGTCGGGATTGACGGTGAGCCACCGCCGGGCCAGGAGTTCCGTGCCGATCCGGTGCCAGGACGGCACGAACGATTCCAGCATGTCGCCGCCGTAGTAGAAGCGGTCGTACACGATCCGCGGAATCGTCGCGACGGCCACGGCAGCCACCGCGACCGCCAGTGCCACCAACCACTCGGGCATGCGGTGTATCGATCGGGTGAACGTCGAAGACACGGACGCGGAGGGTGCCACGGACTCCGAGCCTACGAGTTAGGCTGCGCCCGTGCGCCTTTTCGGTTGTTCCCACGACCAGAAAGGCGCACGTGCGCCGAAGGCGCTGTCGGTCGTCGTCCCGGCCTACAATTCCGCCGCCGTCATCGAGCAGACCGTCCACCGGGTCGCCGAACGACTGGCCGGCCACGACGTCGAGATCATCGTTGTGGAGAACGGATCCACCGACGACACCGTGGACATCTGCACCCGCCTCGCCGCGGACTGGACGCCCGGACGTGTGTCGCTCACCGTCCTGCGGAGTGAGAAGGGCATGGGCAACGCGTTGCGGACCGGAGCGGAGGCGAGTCGCGGCGCGCACGTGCTGCTGACGGCGGACGACCTGCCGTTCGGGTTCGACGACCTCGACGGCGCCGAGAAACTCGCCGCCGGCCACGACGGCCGGCTGCCCGAAGTCGTGATCGGTTCCAAGGCCCACCCCGACTCGCAGGTGCGGCGCGGCGCCCTCCGGGGCACCCTGACGTGGGGTTTCGCGGCGTTGCGTCGGGTGGTCCTCGGGATGCGCACCGGCGACCCCCAGGGCACCGTCCTGATGGACGGCGACCTGATGCGGGGACTGGTTCCCGACCTCGTCGAACCCGGATTCCTGTTCACCACCGAACTCGTCTACCTCGCGGAGCGGGCGGGCATCGTGCCGGTCGAGGTCCCGGTGCGTCTGAGCGACGACCACGACAGCCACGAAACCCGCATATCCAGGGCAGATGTGCTCGCGATGGGGGTGGGGCTGTTCCGGCTGCGGGCCCGTCACCGGGACGGAGGTCGCCTCGCATGGTCGGGGAGCGGGTCGCGAGGTTGATACCCTGCGAACCGAGAAGAGGATCGTGCCGTCGCCGTGGCGCGGTCCAGCCCACCTCTCGCGGGGAACAGTAGGAGCACTATGAACGAGTCTGCGTCGGTAGCACCTGTGGACGGGAGCACGGCCGCGGTACGGAGTGCTCTCACCGAGCATCGCGCACCCGACCGCCTCGTGGTGGCGCGAGGTCTCTTCACGGGACCGACCACCCGGGTCAAGGACGACCTGTACGCCAGGATCGTCAAGGGCCGTGCCCACCGCGAGCGCCACGTCGTGCACCTCGAGAAGGGTGCGACGGTCGACACCGACACCTACTTCGGCCGGTTCGCGGCCAGCTACTACCAGCGCTGGACCACGGTCACCGACGTGACCGTCGGGTTCCACCACGAGGCCGGCGGACGTGCCGTGGTGGCGCTGCGCGGCTCCGATTCGGGCGGAAACTCGCGCATCCTCGCGACGACGGAGATCGACGGCTCGGGCACGGCGACGCTGTCGGCGAAGCTGGACGCCTACCTCGACGGCGGCTCCCTGTGGGTGGAGTTCACCGCCGTCGACGGCCCCCTCGCGGTGAGCGAACTGGAGTGGACCGTCGCCGCGCCGTCGGTGATCCGGCCCGCCGCGATCGCGATCTGCACGTTCAACCGCGCCGACGACTGCGCCGAGACCGTCGCCGCCATCGCGAACGACTCGACGATGGCGTCCGGCATCGACGCCGTGTACGTGGTCGACCAGGGCAGCGACCACGTGTCGGACCGGGAGAAGTTCACCGAGGTCGCCGAGATCCTGGGCGACAAGCTCGTCTACCTGCGGCAGCCGAACCTCGGCGGGGCCGGCGGATTCACCCGCGGCATGTACGAGGTCTCGGGCATCAACGAGCACGCCAACCTGATCCTGATGGACGACGACATCCTGTGCGAGCCGGAGTCGATCCTGCGGATGAACGCATTCGCCAACGTCACCACCGAGCCGACGCTCGTCGGCGCGCAGATGCTGTACCTGATGAACCCGGAACACCTGCACGTCAGCGCAGAGGAAGCGGACCTGTCGAAGCTGAAGGCGGGCCGCTGGGCGGCCGGGTCGCGGCACGACATCAACCTGATCAAGAAGAAGCAGCACAAGCGCGTCGACGCCGGCTACAACGCGTGGTGGTCGTGTCTGATCCCCGCCGAGGTGGTCGCGCAGATCGGGCTCCCGCTGCCGATGTTCTTCCAGTGGGACGACATCGAGTACGGCATCCGCGCCCGCGCCGCCGGATTCGTCACGGTCACCCTGCCCAACGCCGGTGTGTGGCACGCGGACTTCCACTGGAAGGACCGCGACGACTGGGCCAAGTACTTCAGCATCCGCAACTCGCTGATCGCCGCCGCGCTGCACAGTGACTTCGACGCCAAGTCGCTGAGCAAGATGATGACGCGGGAGGTCACCCAGTACCTCGTGTCGATGCAGTACGGGTTGGCGTACACCATGATTCGCGGGATCGAGGACTTCCTCGAGGGCCCGAAGGTGCTCGAGGACGGCGGTCAGGCCGTGCTGGCGTCGATCCGCGAGGAGCGCAAGCGGTTCCCCGAAACCGTCAAGCATCCCGCGTCGAACATTCCCGGGGTCCGCAACTCCGATCTCGTCACCCGGTACGCCGGTTTCGAGCCCGACAAGAGCAAGCTCGACCTCGTCCTCGCCAAGCGGGCCGCGAACCAGTGGCTCGGCCGCACCCAGCACGGTGTCGCGAGTATCCCTGTGGCGGAGGCGCACTGGTGGCACGTGTCGCTGTTCGACACCGCCGTCATCACCGACGCCTCCCAGTCCGGGGTGCGGGTGCGCCGCCGCGACAAGGAGACGGCCCGGGAGCTCACGGCCCGGACCGCGAAGCTGATGAAACGGTTCCGCGAGGATGCGGCGTCCACGCAGCGCCAGTACCGGGACGCGTTGCCGCAGCTCACCAGCCGGGAGAACTGGGCTCGCCTCTACGGTCAGTGACGTCGGCCGGACCGTTGCGGGCACGCGATGTTCGCGGGCTGCTCCGGGATTCGTTCCTCGTCTTCGCTGTCGGTGTGGTGCTCGGCGCGGCGTGGAGTTGGCGTCCGTCGTTCTGGTACGACGAGGTCGCGACGCTGTACTCGAGTCAGCGGTCCCGGCCCGACCTGTCGAATCTGCTCGGCCACATCGATGCCGTGCACGGGCTGTACTACGTCGGGATGCACTACTGGTTCGCGGCGTTCGGTGCCTCCGAGTTCTCGGCGCGGTTCCCGAGCGCCCTGGCCACTGGCGCGGCGGGCGCAGGCGTGGTGGTGCTCGGTGCGCTGATCTCGACCAGGCGGGTGGCGGTGCTGTCCGGGATCCTGTTCGTGATCCTGCCCAGTGTCACGTGGGCGGCCACGGAGGCGCGCGGGTACGCGGCCACGGCGGCGGCCGCGGTCTGGCTGACCGTGATTCTCCTTGCGGCACTGAGGTTCCGGCGCTGGTGGCTGTGGGCGCTGTACGCCGCAGGCCTGGCGGTGTCGATCGTGTTGTTCGTCTACCTGATCACCCTCGTTCCCGCGCACCTGCTGACGATCCTGCTGCTGCGCGAGGCCCGGCGGTCCTGGCTCGGTTGGACGTCGGGCACGGCCGCGGGGGCGGTGGTCGCGGCGCCGTTCGTGGCACTGGTGCGCCGGGAATCGGTCCAGGTGGCGTGGATCCCGCCGCTCGACGGGCACCTGCCCCGGGCCGTCGCCGAGTACCAGTGGTTCGTCGGCGCACCGTGGTTCGCGGTGCTGTTCGCCGTGCTGGTGGTGGCCGGGTCGGTGGCGCTGGTGCGCGGTCACCGGCTGCCCCCGGTACTGTCCGTCGCGTTGCCGTGGATCGCGGTGCCGATGGCGACGCTGCTCGCGTACTCGCTCCTGCGCAGCCCGGTGTATCTCCCCCGGTACTTCACATTCACGACGCCCGCGGTGGCCCTCGTCGGCGGACTCTGCCTGGCCGCCCTCACCCGGAAGTGGTGGCAGTCCGCCGCGGTGATCGCGGTGTTCGCGGTGGCCGCATCGCCGAGCTACCTCGAACAGCGCGAGCAGTGGGCGAAACCCAGCGGCATGGACTTCAGCACCGTCAACGGTTTCGCCGGGGAACACCTCCGCCCCGGCGACTGCGTGCTGTTCGACAAGCCGGCCTGGAACCCCACGTCGCTGCGGCTCGTGAAGAACGTGCGGCCGGAGGCCTTCGACGGCACTCGCGACATCGGGCTCGGGACCACGGCCGCGAGCCGGGGGTCGCTGTGGGACGACGAACTCGCGGTCCCTGACCTCGCGGGCGCGCTCGACTCGTGCTCCGTGGTCTGGTTCTTCACCGACTACGAACGCGACACCGAGCGCATCATCCGGCACACGTCCAACGAGGTGTGGACGCTGCCGCCGCACCACTTCGAGGACACCGAGGCGTTCGCCGCTCTCGCGCGGTCCGGACTGCGGATCGACGCACGCGCGACGTTCAACGTCACGCAGGCGGTGAAGCTGGTGCGGTGATCCGCACGACCACCTGCTCGTGGTTCGCGGTGTAGCTCAGGTACTCGAAGCCGACGCCGGTGCGGTCGACGAACTCCGTCCACGCCCGGTACTCGTGCTCCTGCCAGCCCGGGAAGTTGAAGAACTCGTCGAACACGATCACCGTGCCCGCGACCACCCGCCGTTCGAGCCGGTCGAGCACCGACTTCGTGGACGAGTACAGGTCGGCGTCGAGATGCACGAACGACACCGGTCCCGGGTGTTCCTCGAGGAAACCCGCCAGCGTGTCCTCGAACAGTCCGGGCACCAGCTGCGCGCCCCGCACGTGCGGCAGTTTCTGCTGCGCGAACTCCCCGGCCGGGAATCCGGTGCGCCAGGTCTGCGGCAGACCGGAGAACACGTCGAACCCGAACACCTCGTGCTCGGCGTCCTTCAACTGTTCGACGATGATCCGGAGCGTGGTGCCCGACGCCACCCCGAACTCGAGGGCCAGCCCCTCGACCTCCACCTGCGACAGTCCGTAGCGCAGTGTGTCCTGCGGATTCCAGAACACGGGCGCCTTCGGCATGTGCTCGAGCACGAACGCCGCGGCCTCGTTCGTGGCACGCACGTCCAGCGCCTGCGTGATGTCGCGGCGGGCCTGCTGCTCGAGTTCGCCGAGCCGCTGCTGGACGTCGGAGATCTCCATGCGGGCATCGGACAGCTCGGACAGCACCCGCGCGAGTTCCTGGTTGGTCGCGCTCAGCTCGGCCAGGGTCTGGTCGTGCTGGTTCTCGGTGAGTTCGCGGGACCGCCGATCCGATTCGGCCACCACCTCGGACATGGCACGTTGAAGCTTGAGACGGGCCTTTCTCCGAAGATCGAACATATACCCATGTTGCCAGTCCGCATCCCGGCTCACCGCTCGAACCGGGATGCGGGTCGGGCGCCCGTGTCAGTGACCGCGACTGCGGTACATCTGACGTTGCCAGCGGGCGATGCTCTTCCACTCGCGTTCACGCTCGGCCCGGAGCCTCGCATCGGTGCGTGACGCGATCCAGCCGTTCTCCCGAATCAGCTTGCGGTAGCTGGCAAGCGTCTACGTAGATCTCATACCGTCTGCCACTGGTGGGGCGGACGCTTGAGATGTACGTGTGTCACGGCTACCGGTATCACCGTGCGGTGGTGTGGGTTTGACCGTGTCCCACACCGACGCTTGTGGTGCAGGAACATGCTGTTTCGGATTCACCCCCACCCGCCGTGTTGTGGGGGGCAGGCTGCGGCGGACCCGGCGGTGCCGCGGTCTGCTCGGTGTGGGACCGTTCTTGTCGCGGCACCGGCGCACCGGCGCATGTTCGGCCACCCGGACCACGGGCATCCGCCCACGCCGCCTGGTGACTTTGCTTCTGCCGAGCAGTGCGCGTTTGGCCAGGTTCACCCCGGCCATGTGGTCGCGGTTGCCGCCGACCTGGCAGGCCGGGCACCAGGCGGTGTGGTAGCCGCCGGGGCGGGAGAGCGGTTCGTCGCAGCCCGGACACCATGCGGAGGAGCCCCGGGCGGGCACCGAGACCACCGTGACGCCGACACCTGCGGCGGTGTGCGCGAGGGCAGTGACAGCGTGGCGGCGGGCGGACTGCGCGGCCCGGTTGTTGTTGACCCGTCCGCGTCCGCGGGTCTCGAGGGTGGTGAGATCTTCCACCGCGATCACCTGCGCGCCCGCGGCGGTGGCGTAGTCGGTGACCTGGCGGGCGAAATGGAAGGCCAGTTCCCGGTTGATCATTCCCCTCTTGACACCCACCGCGGTGCGGTGGGCGTCGAGGACGGCGATCTTCGCCTCCAGCCGGGCGCGTACCTCGGGCGGGGCGGCGGCGGCGAGCCGCGTCAACCGGGCCGCCTTGCCGTGCAGCAGCTGCCCCTCGGTCTGCAGGCGTGCCAGTTTGATCCCGAGGCCGCGGTCGTCGTAGGTCCAACCTCGGTAATCCGAGGACAACCCGTCAGCACCCTCGGCCACGAGGGCGGCGGCACCCAGACTGGTCGGGGACCAGTCCACCCCGACCGCGACCGCGGCCGAGTCCAGGTCGTCTGCGGGGACGAGTTCGGTCGCGGCGCACCGCCAGAGCAGACCCCGGCCGTCGAGGACCAGGGTCGGCAGATGCCAGTCGGTAACGGCTCTGCCGTGCAGATGCTCGGGGATGGCGGCGGTCAGTCGGACACTGCGCCACTGCGCCCGCCCCGCCGGGGTCGGACTGGTGGGCAGCTTCACCGTCAACACCAGCTCACGGCCCGTCACGGTGATCTGCGCGAGTTGCCGATCGGCGGCCGACAGCCGGGCCATCGCGCTCGTCTGTGGCGGTCCCTGTATTTCGGTGATCCGCAACCGGCCGGCCGGTGCCCCGCCGCCCCCGCGGGCGGCGAGCTGACGCCGCACGCCCCGGGCGAAACCCGCCGGCACAGAGTCGCCCGGCTCGGTGGGTGCGGTCAGACGACCGGTGGCCGGGTCGAACCGGGCCGAGAGCGCCGCGATCGCGGTGTCCCGGTAGGCCAGGGTCCGCAGGGTCGCCACCACCTGCGCGGTCACCACCCTGCTCACCCGCGACGGCACGTAGACCCCGTCCGGATAGAACGGAGTCCAGCCGAGACGGGCCGCGGCGACGTGACCTTGCGCGGGCAGCCTGCGGTCCTGGCGGTCAAGGCCGGCGGCGAGCACATCGAACGTCGCCGGCTGCCACAGCCGCGACACCAACTCGGCGCCGGCCGCGGCGACCAGGTCGAGCAGCCACCCCACCCGGACATCGACGTCGTCGAGACCGATCGGCTCGCCGGTCGCATCGTCGACCGCCACATGGGCGCGGGTGGTCACCGAAAACTGCCGCGCCGCAGTCGATCCCGGCCCGCTCATGCCGGGCCCAATTCACGATCGGCGAGCACCCCCGCGGCCGAACAAGATTCGCGATCCCCCGAGATCCTCACCAGCCACCCCTTCCCAACCGTGCGCCGGCATCGCCCCGAAGCCGGTATTGAAGAAGTCGGTGTTGAAACTGCATCGACCGCGGCTGATTACAACCGGCCGGACAACGATGCCAGCAACGCGATGACGTCATCCACCAACTCCCCCAGCGATACCTCGCCCGCCTCTCACAGAACCCGACTGTAACGCCGACCCCCGACAAGTACCGCCCGACCCACGCCACCGGCGAATCGGGCCAATCGATCTCGCCACCACCCGCACCACCGTGAACCCCGCCCTTGGCCGCGTCGTCGAGCATCCGGCCGCGCCCCTCGCCACTCCCTCGAGTCCCGAACCGCGATCCTTTGGAGACCCCACACACCTCACCAGTAAACGCTCTCCCGAAACACCTTTTCCTGATCGGCCAGCGAAGCCTCCCGCCCGGTCGAGCCCGACACCCGGCATTACAATGCCTCCACCTCTCCGGCGTCGCTCCCGCACACTCCGATACAGGCCGGCCCAGGTAGGCGTCGGGGTCCACGCGATCACAGTTTCGGTCCCCCGAAACCGGTGCGCCGAGAGGGCAACCGGCCCTCCGATGCCGCCGTGCGCGTCCTAACTGCCGACGGGCCCAAGTATTGCGCAGCCTCACCAATTCGCGTCGTAGATAGTGTCAGAACATACCGGATAGTATTAGATATCGAGGCAACAGTTGAGAGCCTCCGCTCGGGCAATTCGCCGCGCTCCACCGCGCCCTGCACCGCGCAGCCGGGTTCGGCCGTGTGCGAGCAGTCCGCGAACCGGCACTGCGCCGCGAGTTCCTCTATCTCGGGAAACGTCTTGTCGATGCCGTCGGCAGCGTCCCACATGCCGACACCCCGCAGTCCCGGCGTGTCGATCAGGGCGCCCCCGGAGGGCAGCGGCAGGAGTTCACGGTGCGCGGTCGTGTGCCGCCCCTTGTGGTCGCCCTCGCGGACACGTCCGGTCGCGAGCACGTCTTCGCCGAGCAACGCGTTCGCGAGCGTCGACTTGCCCGCGCCGGACGGTCCGATGAGCGCGACCGTCCCGTCGATCACGGCAGTGAGGACGTCGATGCCGTCGCCCGTGTCGGCGCTCACCGCGAGCACCGTCGCACCCGGCGCCACCGCTGCCACCTCTGCGGTCGCGAGGGAAACATCCTGCACGGTATCGGATTTGGTGAGCGCGACCACCGGCTGGGCGCCGCTCTCCCACACCAGGGCCAGCAGGCGTTCGATGCGTCCGAGATCGAGGACGGTGTCGAGTCCGGCGGCGATCACCACCGTGTCGACGTTGGCCGCGAGGAGCTGGCCCTCCGACCGGCCGGACGCGGACGCCCGGACGATCGCACTGCGCCGCGGGAGGAGGTCGGCGACGGCGATCTCGTCGCCGTGACGGTGGAGCGTCACCCAGTCGCCGGTACAGAGAGTGTGCTCACCGGCGAGCGCGCGGACGACGCCCGCGGGAGTGGCGACGTCGCAGCGACCGCGGTCCACGCGGATCACCCGCCCGGGCTCGCGACCGTCGGCCGGGTAGTTGTCGAAGGTGTCGGAAAGTGTGTCGTTCCAGCCGTAGGGCAGGAGTTGTCCAGGGTCGAACATGGTGGGTGTGATCCTCGGGTCGATGAGTGCCGACCGGACCACTGCACGGGTTCGGTCAGGCGAGGGGGAAGGGGGAGCGGACGCACACGGCGTCGACCGACGAGACAGTCATCGGACACTCACTCCTTCGCAACACGTCGAGATTCTCAGACCGGAACCCCACGATGCTCCCACCCGGCGGAACCCGGACGCAACCGAATTACGGTCGCTCGAACCGCTCCTGACGGCCCAGCTTCCGCAACCGCATCCACTCACGCAGACCCTGCGGATCACGCCTCGTGACGAGGAAGTACCACCCGAACCGCACCCATTCCTGCGGCAGCAGCTTCCGCATGCCCGGCTGGGACAGCAGGTAGCCGCGGTTGCGGTACGTGAAGAACCGTTTCGTCTCGTTGTCCGGGTACTGCGTGTGCATCCGGCCCCCGAGGATCGGCTTGAACTCCTCCGCGCCGTTCGGGTGCACGTACGCCGTCTGCAGGCACGTGCCGAACGGCAGCCCCGATCGCACCAGCCGGCGATGCATCTCCACCTCGTCGCCGCGGACGAACAGACGCAGGTCGGGAACGCCGACCGTGTCGATCGCCGACGCGCGGAACAGGGCGCCGTTGAACAGCGACGCGATGCCCGGCAGCAGGTCGGCAGAGTCGTCGCCGTCCGCGAACAGTTCGGAACGCAGCCGTCGCCACTCCACACCGCGGCGCAGCGGGAACGCGAGACGGTCGGGGTCGTCGATGTCGCAGACCACCGGGGAGACCTCGGCCAGCCCGTGCCGCTGCGCGCAATCGAGCAGCGTCTCCAGGACCTTCGGTCCCTCGGGCCGTCCGTCGTCGTCGGCGAGCCACACCCAGTCGGCGCCGAGCGAGAGGGCGTACAGGATCCCCAGCGCGAAGCCGCCCGCCCCGCCCAGATTGTGCTGCGAACCGAGGTAGCTGACGGGAATCCCGGACGATTCGACGAGCTCACACACGTCGTCCTCGGCGGCGTTGTCCACGACCACCAGGTGGTCCAGCGGACGCGTCTGCGAGCCGAGGACCTTCAGCGATTCCGCCAGCAGTGCGCGGCGCTTGTGGGTGACGACGACACCGACGATCCGCTCGGCAGCAGCGCTCACGCGGACTCCGCCTCGGCTTCCGCGGCCGTACGAACGGGACGCTCGTTCGATCTGTCGCTACGGGCGTCCCGTTCGGCCGAAGCGGTGACCCCGGACTTCTCCCGGTCCAACTCGTAGATGACGTGGCGGACGTGGTCGGCGGCGTCGTCACCCTCGTACGCGCGGACGACGTCCTCGATGCCGCCCTGCTGACGGATCTGACCGTGGTCGATCCACATGGCCCTGTCGCAGAGCTGGGCGAGGAACTCGTTGGAGTGGCTGGCGAACACCAGGATGCCGGACCGCTCCACCAGCGCCTGCAGACGCACGCGCGCCTTCTTCATGAACTCCGCGTCGACGGCACCGATGCCCTCGTCGAGCAGCAGGATCTCCGGGTCGATGCTGGTGACCACACCCATCGCGACGCGCACGCGCATACCGGTGGAGTACGTGCGCAGCGGCATCGACAGGTACTCGCCAAGCTCGGTGAACTCGGCGATCTCATCCATCTTCGCGAGCATCTGCTTGCGGGTCTGCCCGAGGAACAGCCCGCGGATGATGATGTTCTCGTAGCCGGAGATCTCGGGGTCCATGCCCACACCGAGGTCGAAGACCGGGGCCACGCGGCCGCGGATGCTCGCGCTGCCGCGGGTGGGTTCGTAGATGCCGGACAGCAACCGCAACAGCGTCGACTTGCCGGCGCCGTTGTGGCCGACCAGGCCGATCCGGTCGCCTTCCTTCAGCGACAGGTTGATGTCGCGCAAGGCCTCGACCACCACGACGTCCGAGTTGTTGCGCCCGATCGACCCGCCGGCCTTGCCGAGGAACGCCTTCTTCAGCGACCGGGACTTGGCGTCGAAGATCGGGAAGTCGACGCAGGCGTCCCGCGTCTCGATACTCACATGCTCTGTCATTACTTCTGACCCCTAAACCCAGTAGGGCACACGGGCCCGGTACTTGCGAAGCGCGAGGATGGCGGCGGCCCACCCGACGACGGTGATGGTCAGCACGATGTACCAGTGGTACGCCTGCTGATCCTGACCGATCATGGGCGCGCGCACGATGTCGAGGTAGTGGAACAGCGGGTTCAACTCGGCGAGCTTGACGCGCTCGGCGGCCTGCCCGCCCTGAGCCTCGAGACTCTGCGTCGTCCACATGATCGGAGTCAGCACGAACAGCAGCAGCGTCATGCTGCCGAGGATCGGCGCGATGTCCCGGTACCGGGTGGAGAAGATGCCGAACATGATCGACACCCACGCCGCATTGACGACGATCAGCGCGATCGCCGGGATCGCGGCCAGCGACATCCAGGTCAGGTGGCGCCACACCCCGAACGCGAACAGCATGACCACGTAGATCACGAGGTTGTGGGCGAACAGCAGCAGTTGCCGCCACACCAGCCGGTAGACGTGGACGCTCAGCGCCGACGGCAACTGTTTGATCAGCCCCTCGTTGGCGATGAACACCTCGGATCCCTCGAGGATGCTCGCGCTGATCAGGTTCCAGACGATCAGACCCACGGTGACATACGGCAGGAACTCGTCCAGCGGGATGTCGAGCAGGGCGGAGTACAGGATGCCCATCGCCGCGGCCTGCACGCCGGTCGCGATCGTGATCCAGAACGGGCCGATCACCGACCGGCGGTAGCGCTGCTTGATGTCCTGCCAGCCGAGGCTCAGCCACAGCTCGCGCTGAGCGAAGCCGTCCCTGAGGTCCTTGAACGCGCGACGGAAGGTCTGCGAGTCGGACGTCGGGAGCGGGCCGCCTGTGGCCTCGGTTTCGATAGCGGATGCTGACACGGGCACCGAGCCTACCGGGAGTCGAGTTCCATGCTGTTTCGCCCGTTGCTACAGGTACTGGCCGGTACCGCTCGACTGCGACCCCGGATCGTGATTGTGCGCCCCGTGCGGGTTGCCCATGCTGAAACCCGGAGGCAGTGCTCCCTGACGCATCTGTTCGAGCTGGGAGCGGGCCGCCATCTGCTGGGCAAACAGGGCCGTCTGGATGCCGTGGAACAGTCCTTCGAGCCACCCCACCAGCTGCGCCTGGGCGATGCGGAGTTCGGCGTCGGTGGGGACGGTGTCGTCGGTGAAGGGCAGGGTGAGGCGTTCGAGCTCGTCGCGCAGCTCGGGGGCGAGGCCCTGCTCGAGCTCGTGGATCGACGACTTGTGGATCTCCTTCAACCGGTTGCGGCTGGCGTCGTCGAGCGGTGCGGCGCGCACTTCCTCGAGGAGCTGTTTGATCATCGTGCCGATGCGCATGACCTTGGCCGGCTGCTCCACCATGTCGGCCACCGACTCCGTGCCGTTCCCGTTCGCATCCGCGGCGGCGTCGGAGCCCTCGGGCTTGCTCGCGGCCTCGGCCACGGGGATGGCCATGGGCTGACCGTCGGGGCCGATCACGACGACGTGTTCATTCTCCGAGTTCGTCATGCCTCTATCTTGGCTGTTCCCGCTCGGCAGTGCGAAGGTGCGTCCAATTTGGGCCCATTCCACCTTTGTTGCACTCCACAACAATCGATGGCTGGCTTCGACCGTATTGACTTGGGGTCTTAGAGTGTCGGGCATGGCTTACGACGTTGCCCGCGTTCGGGGACTCATCCCCTCACTCGGCGACGGTTGGATCCATCTCGATCCGCAGGCCGGCATGCAGATTCCGGACGCGGTGTCGCGCACTGTCTCCACGGCCTTCCGGGCGTCTGCCTCTTCGTCGACCGGGCGACATGTGTCCAGCCGGCGCAGTGCGGCGGTACTCGATGCGGCCCGAGCAGCCGTCGCCGACCTGGTCGGAGGCGATCCCGCCGGGGTCGTGCTCGGACCCGACCGATCCGTTCTCCTCGCCTGGCTGGCGGAGTCGCTGAGCACGCGACTCGGCCTCGGAACCGGGCTGGTGCTCTCCCGCCTCGACGAGGAAGCGAACGTCGCCCCCTGGCTCAGAGTCGCCAGCCGCTACGGCGCCCAGGTGCGGTGGGCGGAGGTCGAGATCGAGACGTGCGAACTCCCCAGCTGGCAGTTCCAGGACCTCATCACCACCACGACGCGTCTCGTCGCACTCACCGCCGCTTCCCCGATCGTCGGCTCGGCGCCCGACGTCCGTGTCGCCTCCGACCGCGTCCACGAAGTCGGGGGACTGATGGTCGTCGACGCGATCGGCGCCGCCCCTTACGCGCACGTCGACATCAACGAACTCGGAGCGGACGTCGTCGCCGTCGGCGCCACCTCCTGGGGCGGGCCGCAGGTCGGGGCGCTCGTCTTCCGCGACCCCACCCTCCTCGACCGCATCCCCGCCGTGTCGCTCAACCCGTATGCGCGGGGTGTCGAACGTCTCGAGGTCGGGGTGCACCAGTTCGCGCTCCTCGCCGGCCTCACCACGTCCATCGACTTCCTCGCGAACCTCGACGAATCGGCCACCGGTTCCCGGCGCGAGAAGCTTGAGGCGTCCATCAGCTCGCTGCAGAACTACCAGGACACCCTGTTCGACCACCTCATGTCGTCGCTGAAGCGGCTACCGCAGGTGATGGTCATCGGGCGCTCGCCCAGCCGGGTTCCGACGCTCAGCTTCACCGTCGCCGGAGTCTCGGCCGACAAGGTGGCGTCGCATCTCGCCGACAAGCGCATCGCCACCGTCAGCGGCGTCCACGGCGGTTCCCGGCTGCTCGACGCGCTCGGCGTCAACGACGAGGGCGGCGCCGTCACCATCGGTCTCGCGCCGTACACCACGCGCTACGAGATCGACCAGCTCGTGAACGAGCTCGCCACCCTGGGCTGATCCGCCGCCCGCTGTTGCCCGCTGACCCCGCCGCCTGCTGCGCCCGATGTGACATTCGTTCCGATCGAGTGGACGAATGTCACATCGGGCGACGCACTTCGCCGTCAGTTCCGCGGGATCGTCAGGATCACCTTGCCGACGGTGTCCGCCGAGTCCAGCAGTTCGTGACCGCGCGGCGCCTCGGTGATGGGCAGTTCGGCCGAGACGATGGGATGGACCGCGCCCTCCGCGATCAGCGGCCACAGCCGCTTGCGGACGTCGGCGACGATGTCGGCCTTGCCCTCGTGTCCCGTCTCGGCCCGCCCCCGCAGTCCGGCCGCCGTCACATGGCCGCGCTTGGACAGCAACTTGCCGAGGTCCAGTTCTCCCTTGCGGCCACCCTGCATGCCGATGACGACGAGCCGGCCGTCGGCGGCGAGCACGTCGACGTTGCGGTCGAGGTACGAGCCGCCCATGTTGTCGAGGATCACATCGGCGCCGTGTCCGTCGGTCGCCTTGCGGATCTCGTCGACGAAATCGGCCTCACGGTAGTTGACGAGGATGTCGGCGCCGAGTTCGCGGCAGCGCGCCAGCTTCTCCTCGGAGCCGGCGGTGACGGCCACGCGGGCACCCAGCGCGACGCCCACCTGGATGGCGTGCGTGCCGATGCCGCCGCCACCGCCGTGCACCAGCAGCACGTCGCCGCGGGACAGCCCGGCGCCCATCACGACGTTCGACCACACCGTGCACGCGACCTCCGGCAGTGACGCGGCGACGAGCAGGTCCACCCCTTCGGGCAGCGGGAGAAGCTGCGACGCGGGGACGGCCACCTTCTCCGCGTATCCGCCGCCGGCCAGCAGTGCGCACACCTGGTCGCCGACGGACCACCCCGACACTCCCTCGCCGAGTTCGGCGATCGTGCCGGAACATTCGAGCCCGAGGACGTCGCTGGCTCCGGGCGGCGGGGGATAGAACCCCTGACGCTGCAACAGGTCGGCGCGGTTGACGGCCGTCGCGGCCACGTCGAGGAGGACGTGACCGGGTGGAAGTTCCGGGTCGGGCTGCTCCGCCCACTTCATGACTTCGGGGCCGCCCGGTTGGTCGATCGTGATCGCATACATGGGGACGACGCTAGCGAAATGCGTCGGCGCCCGGTGGATGTGAGCGATCACAGCGTTCCCTCGGCGTTCCGGGGACCGCACGCTACTGGAAAGTAATGTCGCACTACTAGACTGTGAACCTGTGACAGCAGAAACCTCCGACGCCGAAGCCGCGACCAATTGGTTGACCCCGGCCGAGATGCGCGCCTGGCGCGGTTACATGGACGGCAACCAGCGGCTGATGGACGTCCTCAACCGGGATCTGCAGGAGAAACACGATCTGTCCCTCGCGGATTACCGCATTCTGGTGCTGCTGTCCGAGTCGCCGGACGGGTCGCTGCGCATGAGCGACCTCGCGGACGGCGTCCTCTCCTCCCGCAGCCGCCTCACCCACCAGATCCGGCGGATGGAAGCGCAGGGCATGGTCACCCGCGACACCTGCCTCGAGGACGGCCGCGGGGTGCTCGCCGTCATCACCGACGAAGGTCGCGCCCGGCTGGCCGAAGCGGCCCCCACCCATGTGGCGGGGGTGCGGAGCAATCTCGTCGATCTGCTCACCAAGTCTCAGCTGAAGGTTCTCGCCGAGGTGTTCGAACGCGTCGACAAGGCCATCGGCGACCGCTGACCGGTTGCCCGCCGGCGCCTCCGTACCGATAAGATCGCCCACGGAAGCGTGGCAGAGCGGCCGAATGCACTCGCCTTGAAAGCGAGCGTCGTGAAAGCGACCGGGGGTTCAAATCCCTCCGCTTCCGCCAACGACCGGCAGCCCTGATCTGGTTTCCCTCCAGGTCAGGGCTGCTGTCGTACCGCTACCTCTTCCGGGGTTTCGGCTGCTTCGGCGGCAGTGCGCCGATCTCGGCGAGCGCCCGTTCCACCCACGGTGTGGCGCGGTCCGGGGTGCCGCGCCACCGGTCGGGCAGGGCCAGGTACTCGCGCATCGGCTTTTCGCCCGGACCGAACGGGCCCGCGCCGTCGGACGACGCCAGCTCGTCCCTTGCCTGCTCGGTGAGCAGCCGGACCCCGACTTTCGGTCCGAGGAGTCCGGCGAACATGTTGCCGTTGACGAACGCACCCAGGTTGCCGAACATCGGCTTCACCTCGACGCCGGGGGTGTCGGGGATCAGCGACCGGAAGAACTGTTTGTCCTCCTCGGAGGGTGTGGGCATCTTCACGGTCTACTGATCCTGACGTTCCTCGGGCGTCATGATGCTGAAGATCGCGCCCTGCGGGTCGGTGACGGCGGCCATGCGGCCGACGGTGGGGATGTCCATCGCTTCTTCGACGATCGTGCCGCCGAGTTCGACGGCCTTCGCGGCGCTGGCGTCGACGTCCTCGACGGCGAAGTACACCCGCCAGTGGTTCGGTGTGCCGGGTTTCATCGGCTCACCGCAGCCGCCGACCTGGTCGTCACCCACCTCCAACAGCGTGTAGGTGTACTCCGGTCCCATCGACATCTTCGACGAGGTGATCCCGAAGACGCTGTTGTAGAACGCGAGCGCCTTGTCGACGTCGCCGGTGTTCAGTTCGTTCCACAGGCAGGCGCCCGGGTCGCCGACGAGGGTGGCGCCGATGTGCTTGTTCGCCTGCCACAATCCGACGGCCGCCCCGGTGGGGTCGGTGACGAAGGACATGCGGCCCGCTTCCCCCACGTCGAACGCCGGCATCAGAACCTGGCCGCCTGCGCCGGGGACTTTCGCGAGCGTCGCGTCGACGTCGTCGACTGCGATGTAGGTGTTCCAGTTCGCCGGCGCCCCGGCCGCGGCCGCGTCGGGTTGTAGTGGCGCAATGGCGGCGACGTTCTCGCCGCGCACGGTGGCCATCGAGTAGACGGGGCCTTCGGGCATCGGACGGTCGTCGTATTCCCAGCCGAGCAGTTCCGCATAGAACTCCTTGGCGGCGTCCTGATCGCTGGTTTGGAGGTCTACCCAGTCCGGTGTTCCCTGGGCGTATTCCGACTTGATGGGCATGACTGGACCTTTCCGTGTGAGGTGTCAGACGGCCGGGACGGGGTGGCGACCGGTGTAGGCGACGAGCCGGGTGATTGCGTCGCTGGTGTGTGGGGCGGGTACGGGGTCGTCGAACCCGACGGCCTTCCTGCCTTCGGGTGTGATGATCTTGTGTGTCAGCGACAGCACGTATTCGGCGAGAGGCTCGGATACGGCAACCTCACCTCCGGTCGCTGCCGCGAAATCCCAGGCGTGAACGAGGAATTCGATCGAGAGGATCCCCGCGGCGACGGTGGCGGGAGGGTTGTTCGTCCCGATCGTCACCGTGCCGTCCAGGCCGCGACTGCGCCACGCCTCCAGTGCGAGTTGGGCGAGGTCGGCGATTCTGGCCTCGACGGGTTTGCCCGGGTCGTCGTCGAACGTCGCGCCCGCGGCGCCACCGAGGGCCGTGATCGAACCGACGAGATGATCGGCGAGCTGCGAGACGGTGAACTCGGTGCACGCCGTCTGCTTGGACATGTCCTCGTCTGTGACGTCGCGAAGGACACGCTGCACGACCGCCAATGTCGCCTCGGCACTGGACAGTTCGTCGAGTGGATCCGGTACGGCCGCCCAGTCGTCGGGTCCGGCGTCACTTTTCTGGGCGGCGGCGACGAGACGGTCGAGGTAGTGGTTCCAGCCCTCCGCGTGGCGGACGGCCTGTTCGTCGGTGAGCCCGTCGTGCACGAGTCGCACCTCGGTCCCGCCGGCGGTGGGGGTCAGAGTCACGGTCACGGTGGACGAGCCCGGGGGGAGTTCGTCGTCACCTTCCCATCCCCACGTGTACACCACCCGCTTGCCGGGGACGATCTCGCTGAACGTGCCCGCGGCGGAATGTCCGGGGACGACGGTCCACCGGTACTCGCCGCCGGCTTGCAGGTCGACGCGTGCCGCGACGGTCTGCCATCGCCGCAATCGTTCCGGTCGGGTGACGAGGTCGAACGTGGCGTCCGGGTCCAGCGGGACGACGACGGTCTTGTCGAATGGCATCAGCTGTCTCCTTTGGAAGCTGCTTCCTCGGTGGCGTCCGCGACGAGGCGGTCGAGTTCGTCGATCCAGAAGGAGTCGAACAACGTCCGGAGTTGAACGAGTCCCTGCGGGTCGAGCCGGTAGTACCTGAAGCGTCCATCCTTACGCGCAGTGACCAGCCCGGCCTCGGCGAGCACCCGGAGATGTTGCGAGATCGCCGACCGGCTCGCGGGGAAGTGTGCGGCGAGGTTGTTGACGGTCTGTTCACCTGATGTCAGCAGTTGCATGAGGCGTCTCCGGGTGGGCTCAGCTGCGACTTCCAACTGATCGAGCACGATCAATACGTTAGTCGTGACTAACGCGTTGTGCAATGGGTCTCGCCGCAGCGATCGTGAGGTGGGAGAATTCAGAGCGACGAGGGAGTGAGAAATGACAACGTCAAGCCCCTGGCCCACGATTCACGACGAACGCCGCGCACTGGTGGACGACCTCGAACCGCTGACCGATACCCAGTGGTCGACGCCGTCGCTCTGCGAACGGTGGACCGTGCGGGACGTGTTCGCGCACATGACGGCGACGGAGAAGATGACGCCGCCGAAGTTCGTCGGAAAACTCGTCGGGTCGGGATTCCGGATCAACACCATGTTCGAGAAGGACATCGCACACGAAGAGGAAGGAACACCAGCGGAGTCGCTCGACGAGTTCCGGGCGCACATGGGTGACTCCACGCATCCGCCCGGCCCGATCGACGCCATGCTGGGCGAGATGATCGTCCACGCCGAGGACATCCGCCGACCGCTCGGCATCGCACACGAGTACCCGATGGACGCGGTTATCCGAGTCGCCGACTTCTACAAGAACTCGAACCTGCTGATCGGGTCGAAGTCCCGGGTCGCGGGGCTCACGCTGCGGGCCACCGACACCGAGTGGTCCACCGGATCGGGGCCGGAGGTCTCCGGTCCGATGCTGGCGCTGGTGCTGGCGATGACGGGTCGTCGCGCCGCCCTCGACGAACTCAGCGGCGACGGTCTCGACCAGCTGAAGTCCGCCCTGCCGAAGTAACGGCCCGGCATCCGCAGCCGCACCCCTTCTGCGTCGCCGCACCCGTATTCGGGCCCCAGACGGGGTGCGGCTGCGTGAAACGGGTGCGGCTGTCGAGGCGGATGAGCCGGAACTACCAGTGGAAGTCCCTGCTCACAGGGTTGGAGGTGCCCAGCGGCCGAGCGCCTCCCCCCGACCCTCAACCCTGGTGACTACAACGTGATCACGCTGGAGCACACAGCTGTCACAAAACCTCTAAGCTCTTGTTGACCGGACGCATTTTGTACTGTGCAATCGGGGTCCACACAGTCCGGGGAAGAGGTATTTCTTTATGCGTCGCGAAGCATTGGCTGCCATCGGTCTGGCAGTGTCACTGACCCTCATGGGGCCGGCGTTCACTGCTGTGGCCGATCCGGTGCCTGCTCCGGTCGCGCCTCCGGGAAGTGGCGTCGCAAGCGTCGACAAGATCGTCCCGCTTACCGACACCCGTAGTGCCGTCTTCATCAATTCCCCCGCCATGGGCCGCGTCGTACAGGTGCAGGTGCTGCATCCCGCTGGTGGCGGGTCGAGGCCGTCGCTGTACCTGCTCGACGGGGTCAGCGCAGGCGCCGAGTCGGACTTCCGGGAAAGCACCTGGACGCAGAAGACGGACGTGGTCCAGTTCTTCGCCGACAAGAAGGTCAACGTGGTGCTCCCGGTGGGCGGCACCGCCAGCTACTACACCGACTGGCAGCAGCCCGACCCCACGCTGGGTGTCAACAAGTGGGAGACGTTCCTGGCCGACGAACTCCCGCCGATCATCGACAAGAACTTCAGCGGCAACGGCGTCAACGCCGTCGCGGGTGTGTCGATGGGCGCGATGGGTGCCGCCAACCTCGTCACCCGGCACCCGCAGCTCTACCGCGGTCTCGCCGCCTACAGCGGATGCCTCGACAACACGCAACCCAGCTCGCGGGATTCGGTGCGGGGCACGGTGGCGTTCAAGGGCGGGAACCCGGCCAACATGTGGGGTCCCGACACCGATCCGGCCTGGACTGCGCACGACCCTTCGGTGAACGCCGAAGCCCTGCGCGGCAAGCAGATCTACATCTCGACGGGCAACGGGCTCCCCGGACCGTATGAGATCAGCGGAGACATCGCGTCCACGATCGCGGTGGGCGGTCCCCTCGAGGCCGCGGCGAACCTCTGCACGCAGACGTTCCAGCAGCGCCTGACCCACCTCGCGATTCCGGCGACGTTCATCTACCGCCACTTCGGCACGCATTCGTGGCCGTACTGGCAGGACGAACTGCGCACGTCGTGGCCCGTCCTGAAGAGCGCGCTCGGCGTCTGACCGCGTCCCTATCCGACCACGGTGATCCGGTCGGTGTTCGGCGGCGTCACCGGTGAAGTGGTCCCCAGATACGCCGTGAACGCGTCGAGGTCGCAGCCCGCGCGCACGGCTTCGGCGCGGGTGCGGAACGCGTCGAAGCCGTCGCCGCCGTCGGCGAGGAACTTGTTGACGGCCACCCGGTAGGTGCCGTCGGGGACGACCGCGTCGCCGTTCACCCGGATGTCCGAGATGCGTTCGCCGACAGTCGCCGAACGATTCATGGTGTAGGTCAGCGAACTCGACGGGGCGAGGATCCGCTCCGTGATCGTGCCGTCTCCGCGCGGCTGGAACTGCTGCTCGAGGGCACGCTTCAGGGTCGTGCCGGTGACCGTCAGGACCTCGAGGGTGTTGCCGAAGGGCTGAGCGGCGTAGGTCTGCCCGTAGGTGACGGCGCCGTCCGGGCCGCGCAGCAGATCCTCGCGGAGTCCACCGGGGTTGGTGAGTGCCACCTGGGCGCCGTGCGCCGATCCGGCCGCCAGCTGGGCGTCGGCGACGACGTTGCCGAGGGTGGACTCGCCGCTGCCGGTCTCGTCGCGGGTGAGGTCGCCCGTCACCGACGCCACGCGCGCCGCACCGATCTCGGAGGCCTGGGCGGCGGCACCGTCGGCGAGCGCCTGGATGTCGGGGTCGGACGGGATGTCGTGGGTGACCACCTGATTGAACGCCGACGCGCGGTCGCGCAGGACGTCGCGGGTGGTGCGGTCGATCGACACGTCGACCACCGAGACGATCCGGCCGTGTGACGCGCCCTGCATCATGACGCGCGGGTTTCCCATCGGGTCGGGAAACGAGCAGTTGTACTGCTGGTGGCTGTCGGCCGTGAAGATGACGTCGACCTTCGGGGACGCCCGCAGCGCGAGGTCGCGCGCGGGTCCGGATGTCACCTCGCACGAGTTGGGGCCGTTGTCGGCGTCCGGTTCGGCTCCCTTGTGCATCAGCAGCGCGATGGCCCGCACGCCGAAGAAGTCGAGGAGATCCGCGGTGCGGTCGACGGCGGCGAGTTCGTCCGTGAAGCGCAACCCGCCCACCCCCTCCGGGGTCACCATCGTCGCGGTGTCGGCGGGCATGGTCGCGATGACGCCGACCGGGATTCCCTCGACGTAGTTGACGGTGAACGGCAGGGTCGCGGGCGCGCCGTCGTCGAACTCCATGTTCGCCGCGAGGAGCGGGAAGTTCGCGCCCTCGAACGTGTTTCCGAACCGGCAGCCGTCGACGGGATGACAGCCACCGGTCTGCATCCGCCGGAACTCCGTGTAACCCTCGTCGAGTTCGTGATTGCCGATCGCGGACGCGTCGACGCCCATCCTGTTGAGCAGCTGCACGGTCGGTTCGTCGTGGAACATCGCGGATTCGAGCGCGGACGACCCCCAGTTGTCACCCACCGAGTACAGCAGCGAATGGGTCGCCTGGCCGCGCAGCTGGTCGACGTACGCGGCCAGGTAGGCGGCGCCGCCGGCCGGGACCAGCGAGCCGTCGGCGTGCTTCACCTGACTGCGGATGCCGGGCGGCGGTTCGAGGCTGCCGTGGAGGTCGTTGAAGGCGAGGAGCCGGACGGAGACCGCCGCGTCCTGCGACTGCGCCGCCGACAGCCCCGACGTCACCGAGACCGCCAGCGTCGTCGCCAGTCCGGCCGCCAGCACGGCAGTGCGGAGCGCGGCGCGGCGACGCATGTATGGGCTCCCTTCGGCAAAACCTCACTGAGTCTGCCAACAGGGAGTCACGGGCGTTATACCCGTGGGTAACGTTTACGTCTCGAGCGTTACGCGCGGACCGCGACGTTCGCGATCGAGCGTGCCTCGGTGCTCGTCGCGAACGCGAGGAACGCGTCGTTCTCCGCGGGATCGCCGATCGTGATCCGCACGCCGTCGTCGCCGTACGGGCGCAACAGCACGCCGGCCTCGGCGCTGGCGGCCGCGAACGCCCCGGAGTGCGTGCCCAGCGGGAGGTAGACGAAGTTGGCGGCCGATTCGGGCACGTCGTACCCGGCGGCGAGCAGGGCGTCGCGCACCCGGTTCCGCTCGGCGACGACGCCGTCCGTGCGTGCCAGCAGTTCTCCGGACGCGGCCAGCGACGCGATGGCGGCGGCCTGCGCGACGGCATTGACCGCGAACGCGATGTGCACCTTGGTCAGCGCGGTGACCACCGCGGGATCGGCGACCGCGTACCCCACGCGGATGCCGGCGAGGCCGTAGGCCTTGGAGAACGTGCGCAGCACCACCACGTTGGGGCGTCCGCGGAACAGTTCGATGCCGTCGGCGTCGGACCGGTTGTACTCGAAGTAGGCCTCGTCGAGGGCCACCAGAACGCCGGCGGGGACGGCGTCGAGGAACCGCTCGAGTTCGGCCTTCGTGAGCGTGTTGCCGGTGGGGTTGTTCGGGTTGCAGACGAAGATCAGCCGGGTGCGGTCGGTGATCGCGGCCAGCATCGCGTCGAGGTCGTGACCGTAGTCGGCGGTGAGCGGAACCTTGACGGGCGTCGCCCCGGCCACCTGCGTGACCACGGGATAGGCCTCGAACGACCGCCACGCGAAAATGACCTCGTCACCGTCGTTGCACGTGGCCTGCACCAACTCCTGGCACAGGCTCACCGAACCGCAACCCGCGGCGATGTTCTCCGTGGCCACCCCGAGGTGGTCGGCGAGCGCCGCGATCAGGGCGACATGGCCGTTGTCCGGGTATCGGTTGGCGTTGCCGGCGGCCTCCGCGATGGCGTCGCGCACGCTCGGCAACGGCCCCAACGTGGTCTCGTTGCTCGCCAGCTTGATCGCGCCCGGAAAGTTCTTGCCGGGGATGTAGGCCGGAATCGTCTCGAGGTCTGCCCTGGTTCGCGGAGTCACCAGGCGATTATGCGCCTCCCGATCCACTGCGCCGACGCCCCCTTCGTGCCAAGGTAGGGGCATGTCGGGATTCTTCAGGGACAGTGCAGCCCTGCGGACGTCCGGAGACGCGCCGGAAAGCCCTCAGATGCGTGTTCCGCTCACCGCGGTCGAACCGGACGGTCCGGCGCGGGGCGGGATCGTGGTCCTGCACGAGTCGCGCACCTTCAGCGAACCTCTCCTCGATCTGATGCGCTCGCTCGCGATGGAGGGGTGGGTGACGGTAGCGCCGCACCTCTTCCACCGGGAACCGGCGCCGAGCGATGTCGAGGTGTTCGGCGACGCCCTGTTCGCCGACTTCGACGCCACCTTCGACTGGCTGATCGCGCGGGGCATCTACGCCGACTGCGTGGGCGTGCTGGGTTTCGACGACGCCGGAACCGCCGCCCTGCTGGTCGCCACCACGCGTCCCGTCGGCGCCGCCGTGAGTGTTGCCGCCCGCGGCATCGTCGAGCCGCTGTCGGAGGACGCGCCTGCGCTGGTGGACGCCGCACCCGACCTGAAGGCGCCGTGGCTCGGTCTGTACGGGGAGGACGATCCGTCTACGCCGCCCGATCAGGTCGAGCTGTTGCGCGACGCCACCGCCAAGTCGGACGTCGCGGGGCTCGTCGTGAGTTATGCGGGGCTCGCCCACCGGGCCGACGAACCGCCCCAGGTGCCCGACGGCAGGGACGACGACCCGGGCGCGCAGGCGATCGTCGACGCGCAGCGGCGGATCTTCGACTGGTTCGACAGTCACCTGCGATAAACCGGCCAGCCTTACGCTCTGACCAGCCGTTTTGCCTTTGTGGTGGAAAGGTGTGTAATCTTTCGCACCGGCGGTCCGAAG
Organism: Rhodococcus sp. A14; assembly: GCF_011603105.1. Lineage (NCBI taxonomy): Bacteria > Bacillati > Actinomycetota > Actinomycetes > Mycobacteriales > Nocardiaceae > Rhodococcus > Rhodococcus sp. A14. The sequence goes on from NZ_JAAOQS010000008.1 coordinate 83,949, forward strand.
GGATCGGAACCACCCCAGGGAGGCGTGCCAGAGCGGCCGAATGGGACTCACTGCTAATGAGTTGTCCCTTTTACGAGGGACCGGAGGTTCAAATCCTCTCGCCTCCGCCACACCGGGCCTAGTCGGCCGGTGCAAGCTAGACAACTGAAGAACATGCGCCCGTAGCTCAACGGATAGAGCACTTGACTACGGATCAAGAGGTTAGGGGTTCGAATCCCTTCGGGCGCACAAAGAAACCCCGTCAACTGCAGTGATGCAGATGGCGGGGTTTCTCTTTGCCGGGCGCACTAGCAGCAGGACGTGCCCGCGGCGGCCTTCTCCCCGTCCGCAGCGGTGCCGCAGCAGGCGCCCCCCTCGGTGTCGGCGTCGAGGTGCCGGGGGCTCGACCCGAACGTGTCGGAGTCGGCGAGCACGGTGTAGACCTCCCACTTCTCGCCGGCGGGGCCGGTGACCCACACCTTGTCCTGGGTCGCGAAGCAACAGGTGGTGCCGATCTCCTCGTCGGTGAAGAGGCCTTCCCCGGACAGCCGTGCGATCTCCTCGTGCACCCGGGCGCTCGATTCGACCTCGACGCCGAGGTGGTTGATGGTGCCGCCCTCGCCGGGATTCTCCAGCAGCACCAGCTTGAGGGGTGGCTGCGCGATGGCGAAGTTCGCGTAGCCCGGCTTCAGTCTCGCCGGTTGTGTACCGAACAGTTTCGAGTAGAACGTGACTGCTTCTTCCAGATTGTCGACATTGAGGGCGAGCTGGGCGCGGGACATGACAACCTCCACCTGTGGGACATATATCGAATTGCTTGCAATCACAGACTCCCACCTTTTTGACATATGTCAAGAAGGTGGGAGGATGGAGTCATGCCCAAGACGTTGCCGGTCGTAGATGTCTCAGCGCCGATCTGCTGCGCGCCCGTCTCGGCCGCCCCGATGACCGACGAGGCCGCTCTGCACCTCGCGCTACGCCTCAAGGCGCTGGCCGACCCGGTCCGCATCAAGCTGATGTCGATCCTGCTGACCGCGCGCGGCGGCGAGGTGTGCACGTGCGATCTCGCGACCGGCGTGGGCCTGTCCGAATCGACCGTCAGTCACCATCTCGGCCAGCTCAAGAAGGCGGGAATGGTCCAGCCCGTCCGCCGTGGCATGAACGTCTTCTACAGTGCGCGGCCGGACGCCCTCGACGCACTGCGGGTGGTCCTCGACCCCAACTGCTGCACCTGACGGCGACCGGGACCGGTCACGACGTTCGCGTGCTCGATTCGAGACCGATCGTGGTGGTGGTCGAACCGAGACCGATCCGTGGCCAGCCTGCGGTGACCGCGATGAATCCCGACGTGGGTATCGCGTCCAGCCAGTAATGCGGTTCGGTGCGGTACTCGGGTGGCCCGCTCCGGCACGGCTTCGACGCCGCCGCCGGATGGTAGGGGTCGGCCTCGCCTTCGATGTCGTCGACCCGCGCCCGCACCGACAGATAGGACCACCGAGTCGAGGGATCGTCCGGGTCGGACAGCGGGCGGGTCTCGAACTGCGCCAGCTCCGCAGGCCTGCCCGTCGCGGTCAGGGCCATCCGGAGGTGGAGGCCGTCCGGGAACGCCACGACCTCGAACAGTTCGAGCGTGAGGTGGTCTTCGGCCGTGAGGAGCAGGGGACCGTGCACCCGGTGTCCTCCGGTGGTGGGTGGTGCTACTGCCGGCCAACGCGGTCTGCGCATGACCCCTATGGTCCCACCGATCCGAGTGCAGATGCAATGGTGGACAACGAAGTTCATGCCGTGTAGGGGCCGGTGCAGCCACAACCTCAGCGGGTGGGCGGGACGAACTCCGGCTGGTCGAGCAGTCGGAGCCAGGTTCCGTCCGGTTGCCTGCGGACGACCTGGGCCCGCGCGCCGGATCCGTCCGTGGGCGGGGTGGACGTGAGCGCGATGTCGTCACTGACCAGCGTGGGGAGCGGCGTCTCCGGTTCGAAGTGCGGCGCATTCGCGAGCACCGACTCCCACAGCTTCTGGATGGCTGCCCGGCCGACCGTCCGGCTGCCGGGCGGATACGCCATGACGGCGTTCTCCTCGTACAGGGCGGCGACTCCGGCCGCGTCGCCGGCATTGCTGCGCTCGACGAACAGTCGGGTGAGATCTTCGGGGTTCAGGGCCTTCTCGTAGTCGGACACGGGACTCCTTTCGTGGGTGAACTTGCTGTCACATCTCAGAATGGTTGCCCCGCAACCGGGAGTCCAACAGATAGTTTTGCTGGATACTAGAATCTTTGCTTATGGAACTGAGGCAGCTGGAGTACTTCGTCGCGGTCGCCGAAGAAGCGAACTTCACCCGTGCCGCCGAACGCGTCCACATCAGCCAATCGGGGATCAGTGCGCAGATCCGGCAGCTCGAGCACGACCTCGGCGCCACGCTGATCGACCGGTCGAGCCGGACCGCGACGCTTACGTCCGCGGGGGAGGCAGCGCTCGTGCACGCCCGCGAGGCGCTCGCGTCGGCCGAGTCGATGCGACAGGCTGTGGACGACGTCAACCAGCTGATCCGGGGCCGGCTCGTCGTCGGGATGGTCACCGCCTGCACGGTGAAGCCGCTGTTCGACGCGCTGTCCGCGTTCCACGTCGCGCACCCGGGGATCGAGATCACGCTGACTGAGGACAGTTCCGACCGCCTCGTCGAACGGGTCCGTGCCGGTGCCATCGATCTCGCTCTCGTCGGCACCGCGACCGCCCCGCCGGAAGGCCTGGACGCCTTCCCGATCATCAGCGAGGGGCTGGTCGCGGCCGTGCCACCCGGACACCCCCTGGCCGGGCGTTCGCGCGTCACCCTGGCCGAACTCGGCGACCATGCGATCGTATGTATGCCGACCGGAACGGGGATCCGGACGGTCTTCGACCAGGCGTGTGCGGCCGCAGGCCTCCGCCCCGACATCGCCCTGCAGGCGAGTGCGCCCGACGCCGTCGCCGACCTCGCGATCCGCGGGCTGGGGGTCGCGATCCTCAGCGAGTCGATGGCGACGGACTACCGAGGACGGTTGACGGCGGTCGCACTGGACGACGTGGACATCCCGGCCGTGCTCGCGCTGGTCTGGAAGAGCCTCGCGGGTCCCGCGCTCCGCGAACTCGTCCTGCACACCCGCCGCTCCTTCGGTGAGCTGCAGACCGAACCGGCCGCCGCGGTCGGCGGCTGAACCCTCACACCACCGCGGTCATCCCCCCGTCGATGAAGATCACCTGACCGTTGACATACCGAGATCCGTCCGACGCGCTCGGCCGACACCCCGTTGAGGACGATCGTGGCGCCCGCCTCGGCCAGGCCCCGCGCGAGGGCGTAGCCGATTCCCCGGCTCGAACCGGTGACCAGGGCGATGCGCCCGGACAGATCGAAGAGGTTCACAGCGCACGCACCGGGTTGGCCAGCGTGCCGATTCCGCCGAGCGTGATCTCGGCACGGTCACCCGGTTTGACCGGGCCGAGCGTGAGCGGGCAACCGGTGAGCACGACGTCTCCCGGACCGAGGGTCAGATACCGGGTGAGATGGACCAGTTGCTCGGACACGTTCCAGGCCAGCTGCCGGGTGGACGCCTCGGCCACCGTCACGCCGTTGACGCGCACCGCGATCGGCACGTCCCCGGAGCCGAGATTCGTCTCGATCCACGGTCCCAGCGGGGTGAAACCGTCGCCATGTTTCGCCTGGGTGAGCTTGTCGTCCAACGCTGTCTGCTCCACCGCGGTGACGTCGTTGCCGATCGTGTATCCGAGGATCGCGGACGGGACGTCCCCGGGGCGCAGGCGGCGGCAGGTGCGGCGGATGACGACGGCCAGCTCGCCCTCGACGTTGACCTGCCCCAGCCCTTCGTCGACCACGATCGGATCCTCAGGGCCGATCACCGTGCGCGTCGACTTCATGAACGCCTGCAACGGGAGGTCGCGATCTCCGGGTGCGCCGTTGTGGGCCATCCCGAGCAGGACCCGCGGTTCGGCGGGCGCGAGCAGGCGTGCGCCGTCGAGGTCGTGTGCGGGTCCGGTGAAGGTCAGGGTATCCGCGTACGGATCCGCCACCTCGTGCCAGCGACCGTCGCGCAGGCACACCGGCCGCGGTCCCGAGTCGGTGGCGATGCGGGCCAGTCTCATGCGTCGACCCGATCCTTCGACCCCGTGGTGACGGCATCCGGTCCGTGGACCGGGTCGGCCATCGCGTCCCAGGCGAGCCCGAGGTCGCGGCCACGGGTTTCGGGTGTCACGAACGTGGTGGCGAACGTGATGACGCTGAGGACCAGAACGTAAATTGCGAGCGGCACCCACGAGTTGTTCAGCAGCGACAGAAGCAGTGCGCCGACGAAGGGCGCGATGCCGCCGGCGAGGATGGCGCTCGTCTCCCTGGCGACCGCGACGCCGATGTAGCGGTGGCGATTGCCGAACAACTCGGGCAGGGCCGCGCACTGCGCACCGAGCATCACGTTGACGCCGATCCCGTAGCTGACCGCGAGCGTTGCCACCACGAGAACCGGGTTGCCGAGTGAGAGCAGCCACCACGACGGGACCGCGAGGACGAGCTGCAGGGCCGCACCGAACCGGTACACCCGCATCCGGCCGAAGCGGTCCGACAGCGCGCCCGAAATCGGGATGACGAGCATGCCGATGGCGGCGCCGCAGGCGATGGCGAGCGGTCCGATCGACTTGCTGACACCCACCACCGTCGTCACGTAGCTGATGCCGAGGGTCTGGAAGATGTACGAGCCGCCGTTCTCGGCCATCCGGAGGCCGATGCCGCGGAGCACGCTGGGCATCGAGCTGCCGATCAGCTCCCGGAACGGGCTCTCGCTGATCTGATCCTGCTTCTCCAGCTTGATGAACGTGGGGCTCTCCTGCATGCGGAGCCGGATGAACACGGCGACCGCGATGAGGAAGACAGACGCCAGGAAGGGCACCCGCCACACCCAGTCGAGGAGGAGTTCACGGTCGATCTGGCCGAGGATCGCGAAGACCCCGGAGGCCATCAGGGTGCCCACCATGATCCCGACGAAGGGGAGTGCGGAGAAGAATCCGCGTCGCGGGGTGGGCGAATACTCCGCCATCAGTGTCGTGGCACCGGCCTGCTCGGCGCCGGCGCCGAAGCCCTGCAGCAGTCGCAGCGCGACCAGCATGATCGGGGCCCAGATGCCGACCTGTGCGCCGGTGGGCAGGACGCCGATCAGCGTGCTCGCGCCGCCCATGATCGCGATCGTGATCATCAGGACGGCCTTGCGTCCGAGGCGGTCCCCGAGGGCGCCGAAGAACAGGCCGCCGACGGGACGGGCGAGGAAGCCGACGGCGTACGTGCCGAAACTGGCCATCAGCGCGGCCGACGCACCCATGGCGGGGAAGAACAGCTCGCCGAATATCAGCGCCGACGCCAGGCCGTACAGGGCGAAGTCGTAGTACTCGAGCGCGCTGCCGATGGAACTGGCGAGCGTCGCGCGTTTGAGGTTCGCGGCGTACTCCGGGTCGTCGGAGGCGCGCACCGGTCGGGTGGATTCACGGCCTTCCGGCATCTTCGAGTCGGCGCCTACTTGAGTCTTCGATTCTGGGGACATCTTCTGCTCCGTTGTGGGACGGGACCACGTCGAGCGCGGTCACAAACAGTTCGGTGTAGTGACCCAGGTCACTGGCGTGTCGAGGACGATACCGCGAAGACGACCATTTGTCATACATAAATGAAAGTGTTGACTGAATCACATGATTAGTGCACAGTTTTTGTTCTGAACATATGGTCAGAATCGGCCCGTATACGAAGGAATCTGCAGTGAGCGCACACGACTCGAAGCCACTCGACGGGCGACTCCGCGTCGTCGCCGCGACCCCCGTGAGCGAAGAGCTCATCAGTCTCGTCATTCGGGCGGAACCGCGCATCGACTTCATCCGCGAGCAGGATCTGCTGCCGCCCTCCCGATTCCCGGGTGATCACTCCGGCGATCCGTCGTTCTCCCGGACCGCGGAGCAGCAGAAGGCCTTCGACGACCTGGTCGATTCGGCGCAAGCCCTGTACGGCGTGCCCGACGAGACTCCCGCGGCGCTGACCAGGACGGCGGGCGTCAACCCCAAACTCCGCTGGGTGCACACGATGCCCGCCGGCGGCGGGGCCCAGGTGAAGGCGGCCGGCCTCACCGACGAGCAACTCGACCGGATCGCATTCAGTACCTCCGCCGGTGTGCACGCGGAACCGTTGGCCGAGTTCGCCGTCTTCGGCCTGCTGGCCGGCGCCAAGACCCTCCCGCGCCTCCTCGCCCAGCAGCGCGACAAGGTGTGGAGCGGCCGCTGGGCCATGGGAACCGTGTCCGGGCAGCGCATCGTCATCGTCGGGCTGGGCAGCATCGGCCGCGCGACGGCACTGAAACTGAAGGCCCTCGGCGCCACCGTCGTCGGAACGAGCAGGCGCGACACCGCGATCGAGGGAGTCGACGAGATCGTGCACCCCGACCGGCTGGCCGATGTGGTCGGGGACGCGGACGGCATCGTCGTGACGCTTCCCGGAACCAGTTCCACCGAGGGCCTCGTCAGCGCAAAGGTATTCGGCGCGGTCAAGCCCGGCGTGACGGTGGTGAGCGTGGGCCGGGGCACCGTCGTCGACGAGATCGCCATGACCGCGGCGATCGAGGACGGGCGGGTCGGATTCGCCGCGCTGGACGTCTTCGCGTCCGAGCCCCTGGCGTCGGACAGCCCGCTGTGGACTCACCCGAACGTGCTGGTCAGCCCGCACACCGCAGCGTTGAACCCCGCGGAGGATCGCCTCATCGCGGAACTGTTCGCGCGCAACGCCACCCGGTTCCTCGACGGCGAGGAACTGATCAACCGCGTCGACACCGTCGAGTTCTACTGACGCTTTCCGCCTGCTTGTCGACGGCGCGCCGGTGGCGTTCATCCCTCACGGATGATGTCTCGTCGTCCGGGCTCTGTGAGGCTCGAACGCAGTGCTGTGTCCGGTGTTCGAGAGACGGGGTGATGCATGCCTTCCGTGGGAGCCTCACTGTTCTGGATCGTCGCATGCGCCGTGGTCGCCCCACTGCTCGCCGGGTTGTTTCCCCGGAAGCTGGTGCCCGAGGTGGTACTTCTCCTCGTCGCCGGGATCGTCATCGGTCCGCACGTCTTCGACCTGGCGGTCGAGGGCAGCGAGATCGAACTGCTGCGCGACCTGGGGCTGGGGCTGCTGTTCCTGCTGGCCGGGTACGAGATCGACACGGCCGAGATCACCGGCCGCGGCGGCAGGCGGGCCCTGCTGACGTGGCTGGTGTCGCTTGCCCTGGCGTTCGCGGTGGTGACGCTGCTGAGCCTCGTCCACGTGGTCGACGCCGGAACGGCGGTGGCCATTGCCATGACGTCGACGGCGCTCGGCACGCTGCTCCCGATCCTCCGGGACGCGGGCGCACTCGACACCCGGCTGGGCAGGACGATCCTCAATCACGGCGCATTCGGCGAACTCGGACCCGTCGTCGCCATGGCAGTTCTGCTCGGCTCCCGCGGGTCGGTGGCGTCCATCGTGGTCCTCGGACTGTTCACGGCCGCGGCGGTGCTGGTCGCGTTCATACCCGCCCGCGTGCGGCGGGAGGGTTCCCGGATCACCGCGATCATCCGGTCGGGATCGGAGACGACGTCGCAGACCACGGTCCGGCTCACCATGCTGCTTCTCGTCGCACTCACCGTGCTCGCGGCGTCGTTCGGTCTCGACACGATCCTCGGTGCCTTCGCGGCCGGGTTCATCCTGCGGCGGGCCACGCCCGAAGGTGACGAGACGCTCGAAACGAAGCTCGACGGCCTGGCGTTCGGGTTCCTGATCCCGATCTTCTTCGTGACGTCCGGGATGGCTATCGACGTCGCCGGGGTGGCGTCGGAACCCGGCGTCCTGATCGCGTTCGTCCTACTGATCCTGCTGGTGCGGGCAGGCCCGGTCTACTTCGCCGGGCGATTCGACCGGGGCGCCGACGGCACGGATCCGCCCTTCACCGGCCGCGAACGCACCCAGTTGGCGCTGTACGCGGGAACGGGTCTGCCGCTGATCGTGGCCGTCACCGGAGTGGCCGTCGACTCCGGTGACATGACGTCCGCCAACGCCTCCGTGCTCGTCGCGGCAGGCGCGATCACCGTCCTCCTCTTCCCGCTCGCCGCGTCGCTGCTGGCGTCGGGCCCCGAACCGTCGGCCGACACGGCGAGCCCACGCGGCGACCAGAACCCCGGGAGCAGACAGTGACTCGAACCGAAACGACGCAGGCGCCGGCCCGCGCCACGCTGATCCTCGCGACCCTCATCCTCGTCGCCGCCGTCGCCAACCTGAACCTGTCCGTCGCGAACGTCGCACTCCCCGACATCGGCCGCGCCTTCGACGCGAGTCAGACGCAGCTGAACCTCGTCGCCGTCGCGTACTCCCTCGGGCTCGCCGCGTCGGTCCTGTATCTGGGGGCCCTCGGCGATCGCTACGGCCGCAAGCAGATGCTGGTGCTCGGCATGGCGCTGTCGCTGCCGGCGTCGGCGATCGCGGGATTCGCCGGGAACTTCGAAATACTATTTCTCGCACGTGTTCTCGGCGGTGTCTCCGCCGGGCTCGCGTTCCCCACCACCCTCGCGATCATCACGGCGCTGTGGTCGGGACCGCCCCGGACCAAGGCGATCGCACTGTGGTCGGCCCTCGGTGGCGCGATCTCGTCGCTCGGGCCGATCGTGTCGGGCGCGCTGCTCGAGCACTTCCATTGGGGCTCGGTGTTCCTCGTGACCCTTCCGCTCGCCGGTCTCGCCCTCGTGGCCGCCATCCTGTGGGTGCCCGCCCACGTCAACGAGACGACCGATCCCGTCGACAATCTCGGCGGCATCATCTCCGTCGTCTTCATCGCCGCCCTCATCCTCGCGATCAATTTCGCGCCTGTGGACGGCGCCGGGGCGCTCGCCCTCGGTCTCGGGTTGATCGCCCTCGCCGCGGGAGCCGCGTTCTTCCTGCAGCAACGGCGGGCGGCGCACCCGCTGTTCGATCTGCACGTCGCCGCCCGCCCGACGTTCTGGGTGGCCGCCGTCGGCGGGGTGATCGTGTTCGGCGCGTTGATGGGTGCGATGTTCATCGGGCAGCAGTTCCTCCAGAACGTGCTCGGGTACTCCACGCTCGCCGCCGGTTCCGCGATCATCCCGGCTGCGGTCGCGATGGTCCTCGTCGCACCCCGCTCCGCGAAACTCGTCGAATCGCACGGCGCCCGGTTCACGCTGCTGCTCGGCTACCTGTTCGTCGTCCTCGGACTGCTTGTCGCGCTGGTGTGGTGGGACGAGGACGCGACCTTCTGGTGGGTGGCCCTCGCGTACGCGTTCGTCGGCATCGGGGTCGGGTTCGCGGGCACCCCGGCGTCGCGGTCGCTCACCGGTTCGGTGCCGGTGTCGCGGGCGGGCATGGCGTCCGGCACATCCGACCTGCAACGCGACCTCGGCGGCGCGATCATGCAGTCGATCCTCGGCGCGGTGCTCACCGCCGGTTACGCGAAGTCGCTGTCGGCGACGATCGCCTCGTCGCCGGACTCGAGCCAGATCACCCCGGAAACCCAAGCGGCGCTCACGAAGTCGTACTCCAGCGCCGAAGTGCTCGCGGAACGCTATCCGCAGTACGCCGAGCAGATCATCGCCGCCGCCCGCAACGCCTTCCTGGACGGCGACGATCGCGCGTACCTCGCCGCGATCCTGGTGGTGTGCGCGGGGGCCGTGGTGGTGTTCTTCTTCTTCCCGCACCGGGAGAAGGAGAAGCGGCTGCTGGCCGAATACGCGACCGAGAGAGCGCAGTAGGGCGAATGTACCGCCGGTCGCCTCAGAAGCGCCGAAAGGTACATTCGCCCGGCGGTCGCGGAGTAAATTCCCGAGAGGGGCACCTCGACGACGGGACGCACGATGACAGCTCAGGTCGTGACCAGGACGAATCGGCGGCGAGGCCTCGTGGCGGCCGCCGCGGCATTGCTGCTGGTAGTGCCTGCGGCGTGCTCCGAGGACTCGTCCTCCACGGGCACCTCCGCCACCTCCACGACGACGCAGACGGGATCACCGAACGCCGGGGCGGACGCGCAGATCGACCCCGGTGTCGCGGACCGACTCGACGAGGCGATCGAGAAGACGATGTCGATGGCGGCGATTCCCGGCGCGATAGTGGGAGTGTGGGGGCCCGACGGCAACTACGTGAAGGCGTTCGGTGTCGCCGACAAGACGACGGGCGCGCCGATGGAGACCGATTTCTACCACCGAATCGGCAGTGTGACAAAGACGTTCACGGTCACCGGGGTGCTGCAACTGGTCGACGAAGACAAGGTCGCGCTCGACGACCCGATCTCGAAGTACGTGGAGGGCGTGCCGCTGGGTGATCAGATCACGCTGCGCCAGCTCGCCCGGATGCAGAGCGGGCTGGCCAACTACTCGGCCAACGAGGACTTCCAGAAGGCGTTGCTCAGCGACCCGCAGGCCGCGTTCACCCCGCAACAACTGCTGGGTTACGCGTTCGCGCAGCCCGCGACGTTCCCGCCCGGCCAGGGGTTCGAGTACTCCAACACGAACACGACCCTGCTGGGACTTGTCATCGAGAAGGTCAGCGGACTGCCGCTCCCGGAGTACGTGACGCAGAAGATCGTCCAGCCGCTGAAGATGGCGGGCACGAGCTTCCCGACCACCAACGCGTTCCCCGAACCGCACGCGCAGGGCTACACCGAGCAGACCTTGGACGACAAGGAAGCCGTGGCCACCAACTGGAATCCGTCCTGGGGATGGGCGGCGGGCGCGATGATTTCGACCCTCGACGACCTGCACATCTGGGCGCCGGCTCTCGCCACCGGCACCCTGCTGCAGCCGGCCACACAGGCGCAGCGGCTCGAGACGGTGAACGCACCGGGTCTGGCATCCGACGTGGGCTACGGCCTGGGCATCTTCGACGTCGCCGGCTGGATCGGGCACAACGGCAGCCTCCCCGGGTACCAGACTGTGTGCGTCTACCTGCCCGAGCAGGAAACCACCCTCGCGATCATGATCAACACCGACGTCCCCTATCAGGGCAGCGAACCCAGCACGGCGCTGGCGGGGGCCGTCACGGAGATCATCTCGCCGGAACACGTCTACAAGCTCAGCGCCGGAGTGCAGAATCCGGACGCGTCGTCCCCGGCCACGCCGACGCCCTCGGAGACCCCGGCAACGTCCTCGACGTCCGCCCCGCCGACCAGCTGACCCCATGTGAGTGGCAAAGCGTACGCGAGCACACTTCGCCACTCACATGCCCTCCCGCGGCGGTAGCGTGCAGGGCATGACGATTCTCGTGACGGGGGCAACCGGGAACATCGGCAGAATGCTCGTCGACCACCTGCTCGCGCGGGGTGCGACGGACGTCCGGGCCCTCACGAATCATCCTGACAAGGCGCAACTTCCGGGCTCGGTCACCGTCGTCGAGGGATACCTCCGCAGACTCGCAAGCCTGCCCGCGGCGTTCGAGGGCGTCGATTCCCTGTACCTCGCACCGACTCCCGACACCGCCCCGGACGCGCTCGCCCTGGCGAAGCAGGCCGGAGTCCGGCACGTCGTCGACCTGTCAGGCCCCCACGACGGACACTGGGGTGACGTCGCACGGGCCGTCGAGGCGTCCGGCATCGAGTGGACGCACCTGTGGCCCGGCGAGTTCATGGAGAATGCGGGAATCCTGGCACCGCAGATCGCCGCGGGAGACACCGTGCGTGAGCCGTACCCGACGGCGGCGAACGCGCCGATCGCCATGAACGACATCGCCGAGGTCGCGGCCGTCGCTCTCCTCGAGGACGGGCACGTCGGCGCGTCGTACGAACTCACCGGTCCCGAGACGATCACCCGCGCCGACCTCGTCCGAGAACTCGGCGCCGCCCTCGGCCGGAACATCGAGTACCGGCAGGTGTCGCTGGACGAGGCCGTGGACGTCCTGACACCGGCGATGGGGGAGTACGCCCGCTGGTATCTGGAAGGGATGGCGAGTCTGGTCGACGCTCCCCAGGAGGCGAACCGGCTCGTCGAGCAACTCACCGGGCGCCCCGCGACCACCTTCGCGCAGTGGGCGTCGGCGCACGTCGACGAGTTCCGCTGAGGCCGCACCGGCCGAGTCAGCGGGTCGGGGTGAGCGCGATGACGGGGATCGGCCGATCCGTCTTCTTCTGATAGTCGCTGTACCGGCCGTGGTTGATCTCGTTCATCGTCGCCCACATCCGGTCGTAATCCGGGTCGCCCGGCAGAACCTTCCGCGCCGCCACGGTGATGTGGTCGCGGCCCACCTGGATCTCGCAGGTCGGCGCGGCCAGCACGTTGTGCATCCACGCGGGCGACGTGGGCGCACCACCCTTCGACGCGACGACCAGAAAGCGTGCGCCGTCGCGGCCGTACGTCAACGCGGACGTGCGCGGCTGCCCGGACTTCCGGCCGACACTGTGTAGCAGCAGGGTCGGCATCCCGAACAGCAACCGGTGCCCCACCCATCCTCCGCTGCGTTCGTAGACGAACTGGTGCAGCTGAAGGGCTTTCACGAACAGGTCGGCCACGGCGTCCTCGTCTCGGCACTCTGGTCTCGGCACTCTGGTCTCGGCACTCGGAACAGATCGTGCCCACACAGTAGACCGTCGTCAGGCCCGGCGAACCGCGTGCAGAACGGTGTCGTGAACGGTGACGGGCCGGCCCTCGGGGTCGCGCGCCTCACGCGAGGGCGCCGCCGACACCAGGATCTCCCACTCCGCGGCGTCCAGTACGGCAGCGACCTGTTCCGGTGTGAACAGCATGTCGGGAACATTGGGCCGCCCGCCGGACGTCTCCAGATCGGACGGGTGATGCCCGACGACGAGAAGCCGCCCACCTGGACGGACCGCTCCGGCCATGCGACGGTGCAGGGCCTCGCGGGCAGGGCCCGGCAGATGCATGAAATGTGCCGACACCAGATCGAATCGGCGGGCCTGCGGCTCCCACGACAGTATGTCGGCCTGCTCCCACGTCGTCCGGTCCGCGATGTCGGCGCCGGCTGCGGCGGCCCGTTCGGCGGCGCGTTCCAACGCCACCGTCGACACGTCCACTCCGGTGACGTTCCACCCGCGGGCCGCCAGCCAGATCGCGTCGGCGCCCTCACCGCTGCCCACGTCCAGGGCGCTGCCCGGGGTCACGTCCGCGACCTGCTCGACGAGATGCGGGTTGGGGTTGCCGCTCCACACCGCGGTAGTCGAGCGATAACGCTCGTCCCAGAACTCCTGGCTGAAGAAATCGGTCATGTCCGGTGCCTGCTCGTGGGTCATGCTCCCACTGTGGCCGCCGGGCCCGTCGAACCGGGAATCCGGTTGCCGGAACGGCAACCGATTACGGGCTGGGGAACGTGTAGATGCGGCAACCGCTCATGTTCGCGGCCGACACGACGCCGTCTGCACGCGCAAAATCGCCCTTCGCGGAGAGGTTGTTGGCGAGGGCGGCCTGGTCGTCGCAGAAACTCTGATCCGACGGGTTGGCTGGGGGGTTGCTGATGTAGGTGTCACCCGGTGCAGCGACGGCAAAGGTCGCCGGACCGACGAGTGGGACGGCCGCTGCTGCAAACGCAATGGAGGCCGCCGCGACGATTCGGCGGATCATCATGCTCCTCCGAAGGTGGTCCGAATGGTTACCGATGAGACCATCCTGCACTGATCCGCCGTCGGCGACCATACCCCTAGGGGTGGAAAATTCAACACCTCGACCTGCCGCCGTCAGCGAAGCAGGGGTCACTCGTCGGCCAGAGCTTCCTGGACCCTGTTCGCGGCGACCACCGGATTCTCGTGCTCCCAGATCCGCACCACCGTCCACCCGGCGTCGGTCAGCCTCGTGTCGGTGTCACGATCGCGGGTGACGTTGCCGGCGAGCTTCTCGGCCCACCACTGCGCGTTGTTCTTCGGGAACGTGGCGTGCTGCGGGCAGCTGTGCCAGAAGCACCCGTCCACGTACACGGCCACCTTCCGTCGCGGAAACACCAGGTCGGCGCGCCGCCGGACGCCCTTCATCGGCGCCCGGTCCACGTAGTACCGGACCCCACGCCGGTGCAGTTCCCGGCGCAGTGCGAGTTCGGGTGCGGTGTCGCGACGCCGCTGCGCCCGCATCCGGGCACTGGTCGCGGGATCGGTGGCGGGCATCGCGGGTCCGTCCGCTACGCGGCGGCCTCGGGGAAGCCGCCCATGCGGTCGAGGTGGCTCTCGACGTCGTCGATGAACCCGGGAACGAAACGCAGATTGCCCATCCGCGCCCGCTTCAGGAAGCCGGCGGTCGCGCGCGCAGACAGCAGCCGGGTGTCCTCCAGGAATCCGCTGAGATCCTCGTACGGCTCCTGCACCGGCCACGTCGAGGTGTGCACCCGGAAGGCCTGACGATTGCTGCCCCACGCCGCCACCGGCCACGCGTCGCCGGGCTTCATCGGCGTCTCGATGCCCCGCTCGTAGTCCGCCGGCTCGAGCAGACGCCGACCGACCCACGACGCCATCCGCACACTCACCGCGTTGCCGACGAGCTTCCACCGATGACTGTTCCGCAGCCCGGGGACCAGCGCGGCGGGCGCCGTCCAGTCGGGGTCGAAGCCCTGCAGGCGTTCGGCGTCCACGAGTCCGGGCGTCACGATCTCGCCCGACGGCAGTCGCACGGCGGGCGGGCTCGCGATACCGACGGACGAACCGCCCTTCAGCGTGGGGACCGCGTTGACCGCCCACCCGAGACCGCGGGTGCCCTCGGTCCAATAGAAACCGCACGGGAAGTCGGCATGGTCGTCGACGGGGCGTTCTCCGGCGTCCTCACCGAACAGCACCGCGCGGGGGTCCTCGGTGCGCGAGGCGAGCATCAGGACCCGCTGACGGCGCTGGGGGAGCCCGAACGCGCGCGCATCGACCACCCGGTACGCCCACGTGTAGCCGAGGTCCTCGAGGGCGTCCGTGATATGCCTCATAGCAGCCCCGCGACCCAGTTGCAGCATGAACGGCACGTTCTCGATCAGGAGCCAGCGCGGACCCTTCTTCCGCTTCACCAAGCGGAACACCTCGTCGACGAGGCCGGAACGGGAACCCGTGATACCGGCGGTCCGGCCGGCCTGGGAGAGGTCCTGGCAGGGGAATCCCGCGGCGACGAGTTCGATGTCCTGGGGGAGGGAACGCAGCTTGGTGACGTCGGAATGCACAGGGACGTCGGTGAATCGGGTACGCAGAACCGCCTGGGCGCCCGGGTCGATCTCACAGAGCAGTTCGGTATTCCAGCCGTGCTCTCTCAGACCCAACTCGAGCCCGCCGATACCGGCGAACAGGCCCACCATGCTCCCGGTTGACGTCACGGCACCCTTCCTCACGAACCAGTCACCCGAGAACGTTACTCGAGATCTGTGCCCGCTTTGACCAACGACCCGTGAGTACTTATTAACGGCGGGCGGTTAATAAGTACTCACGGGTGGCGAAGCCACATAGACTTCCAGTAGGTGGGAGCACAGGGAGGCGCCATGATCTCGGGTTTCCGGATCTCGGGTTTCCGGAACCGGCCGCACCTCCTGCGCGACGCCCAGGGCAGCGGCCTCGTCGAAGCGTTCGTCATCATCGGGATCGTCACGATCCTGCTCACCCGCGCCTACCTTCATCTCACCGGTTATCCGCAGGTCGGGGGTTCCTCGCTGCACATCGCGCACGTCCTGTGGGGCGGACTCGGCATGGTCGTGGCGCTGGTGACCGTGTTCTCGTTCCTGGGGATGAAACCGCGCGTCCTGGGCGTCGTGATCGGCGGCATCGGGTTCGGGTTGTTCCTCGACGAGATCGGCAAGTTCGTCACCAAGTCCAACGACTACTTCTATCGGCCGTCCGTCGCGATCATGTACGTGGTGATCGTCGTGTTGCTGCTGGTCAACCGGTCGCTGCACGACGTCCGGCCGCCGACCCCGACGGAGGACGTCGCCAACGCCGCCGCCATCGCGCTGGGCGGCCTGGATCGCGGGCTGGACCGCGCACGCCGGGAGCAGGCGCTGGCGCAGCTGCGCCGGGCGGCCGCCGCCGGCGCGGACGAGGCGACGCTGACGTCGGTCCGGGATCTGCTCGCCCACTGCCCGGACCGGAACGGCCGGGCCGTGCCCACGGCCCGGGAGCTGGCCCGCCGCGCGACCCCCGCCTTCGCGAAGGGTCCCGGGATGCTCTGGACGGCGGCCGTGCTCCTCACCCTGTTCTCCACCCTGGGACTGCTCAGTGCGGTGATCACGCTCGACGACGACCTCCGCGGCGACGAGGGAACGGACATCACGACGGTCGGCCAGCTCACCGGGTCCGCGATCGCGTTCGTCCTGTGCTGGTCGGCCATCGTGCGACTGCGGAACGGGAAGCTGTGGCCGTTGCAGTTCCTGCGGGCCGCGGCGCTGGTCACGGTGCTGCTCACCGAGGTGTTCGACTTCGTCGCCCAGGAGTTCGGGGCGCTGTTGAACGTGGCGGTCGGACTCGGCGCCCTCGTCGTCTTCTCGTCGCGCATCGCGGTCACGGAACGAGCCCGGGCACTGAGTCTCGGCAACTCTGCTGCAACGAAACTCGGCCCGTTGCCACCCCGGGAGCCGTCGTCGCTTACCGTAGACAGGTGAGCATCCAAGCCTCCGGTGCCTCGACCTGGCCCGCAGTACTGACGTGGCGGGCGGACAACGCACCCCGAATGGAATCGGTGCGCGTCCAGCTCAACGGTGACCGCATCAAGGCAGCAGGCCGGATCATCGGCGGCGAGTGCCCTGAGCATCCGGCGTTCAGCGCGTCCTACGACCTCGTCACGGACGAAAGCGGCGTCACCCGCCGGCTGTCGCTGCGGACGTCCGTTGCGGCCGGTGAACGGCAGATGTCGATCAGCCGGGACGAAGAGGGCACGTGGATGGTGGAGCACGGCGCCAACCACCAGCGGTCCACGTTCGACGGCGCCCTCGACGTCGACATGGTGCTCAGCCCGTTCTTCAACGCCCTGCCCATCCGGCGGTACGGACTGCACCTCGGGTCCGAGGACGTCGAGGTACCCGTTGTCTACGTGAACCTCCTGGACCTCCGGGTCGAGGGCGCGATCCTCACATACAGCAGTGGTCCGGACGGCATCCACGTGCTGTCGCCGGTGTCGAGTTCCTCGGTGACCGTCGACCGCGACGGGTTCATCATCGACTACCCGGGCCTGGCCGAACGGATTTAGGCGCTCCGCACCCGTGCGCCTTTTTGGTAGCTCCGGCAACCAGAAAGGCTCACAGGCGGCGGAGCCGCCCTCCCCGCCGACCCGCATCACGCATGTCGTCGATCCAGCCTGCGCGGCCGGGAACGATGCCGGTGATTTCCCACGTCTCCTGGTTGTCGTATGTCAGGCGAGCGGTGTGACCGGCCTCGACGAGTGTCGCGGCCGACGACTGGTCCGCCAGTTCGGTCCGCGCGTCCTGCAGCAGTGCCAGCGCCTCGTCCAGGGCGATCAGCAGGGCGTCCCGGTTGCCCTCGCACATGGCCCGGACGAGTCCGGGCGCGCTGCCGGCCACGCGGGTGCCGTCGCGGAACGAGCCGGCCGCCAGGCCCAGGGCGAGCGGTCCGCCGCGGGCACCGGTGATTGCGAGGGTCTCGGCCAGTAGGTGCGGCAGGTGCGAGATGCGCGCGACCGCCCGGTCGTGTTCGGCGGACTCGGCGGGCACGACGACGGAACCGCAGTCCAACGCGAGTTGCGCGACCTGCGTCCAGATGGCGGGGTCGACGCCGTCGTCGGTGCCGACCACCCACACGGCTTCCCGGAACAGGTCGGCGCTGCCGACGCTCCACCCGGACGCCGACGTTCCCGCCATGGGGTGCCCGCCCACGTAGCGGTCGGCGAGGCCCTGACGGGCTGCCGCCGCCGCGACCTCCGCCTTGACGCTGACGACGTCGGTGATCGAGCAGTTCGGTGCGTACAGGGCGATCGCGGTGAGGGTGGCGGCGACGGCGGGCACGGGGACCGCGATCACGATCAGCGCCGACGCGGCCGACGCACGCTGGAGCACCGCGACCAGATCGGTGTCGGCGTCGAAACCGTCCGCCCGGGCGGCGTCGACGGACGGCGCGGATCGGTTGTGACCCCACGCCTCGCGGCCCGCCCGGACCGCCGCACGCAGCAGTGAACCGCCGATCAAGCCCAGGCCGAGCACGCACACCGGAGGTGCGGAAGGGGTATCAGACACCCGAACAGGTTGGCACATTCGAGTGCGGACTTCATTTACCGGCACCCCGCGGGCTACCGTTGCGCTCATGGGTGCACAGCGCGCGGAAAACAACAGCGCCTCCTCGGATCGGGCAGAGGATCTGGAGGGCTTCGGTGTCGCGGTAGTACACGAGGACGGCCGGTGGAAGGTCAAGGCCCTCACTTCGGCTGCTCTGACCAGTCTCAGCGTCGCGGAGGAGGAGCTTCGGGCCCTTCGTAGCGCGGGCGCGTTCTTCGGTCTGCTGGACGTGGACGACGAATTTTTCGTCGTGCTCCGGCCTGCGCCGTCGGGAACGCGTCTGCTGCTGTCCGACGCCACCGCGGCCCTCGACTACGACATCGCCGCCGACGTCCTCGAGGCGCTCAACGTCGAGGTCCCGGACATCGACCCGGACGAACTCGACGACATCGAGCCGTGGGAGGAAGGCGACCTGTCGTTGCTCGCGGACCTCGGTCTGCCTGAACCCGTTCTGGC
Organism: Rhodococcus sp. A14; assembly: GCF_011603105.1. Lineage (NCBI taxonomy): Bacteria > Bacillati > Actinomycetota > Actinomycetes > Mycobacteriales > Nocardiaceae > Rhodococcus > Rhodococcus sp. A14. The sequence goes on from NZ_JAAOQS010000008.1 coordinate 102,591, forward strand.
TGTCATCACGTCCGAGACGGACCTGTATCCCGACGAGCAGCTCGGGATGATCGCGCAGCGGCTCGGGTTCACCACGGAGCTGGCCGGGGTTCTCGACACGCTTCCCCGGTAGTTCCACGCGCCGTGACTCTTCAGGACGACGAGCGGATGATCCGCGCGGCGATCGAGGCGGCCCGGGCTGCCACCGACGCCGACGTGCCCGTGGGTGCGGTGGTGTTCGACGCCGACGGTGTCGAGGTGTCGCGGGCCGTGAACTCGCGGGAGGCGATGTCGGATCCGACGGCCCACGCGGAGATCATCGCGTTGCGGGCCGCTGCGCGGGTGTACGGCGACGGCTGGCGTCTCGAGGGGGCGACGCTCGCGGTGACGCTGGAGCCGTGCACGATGTGCGCGGGCGCGCTCGTGCTGGCCCGGATCTCCCGGGTGGTGTTCGGGGCGTGGGAGCCGAAGACCGGTGCCGTCGGCTCGTTGTGGGATGTGGTCCGCGACCGCCGCCTCACGCACCGCCCGCAGGTCAGGGGCGGTGTTCTCGAGGACGAATGCGCCGGCATCCTCGAAGACTTCTTCCGTGAACGGCGCTGACCGGTTTCAAACTCTTTCGTGGGGTACTCGACACAATGTGGCCGGGTCCGCATGACCCGTGCTTCTCTGGAGACAGGCGCTGACGAGGCGCCGCCGGACCCGTCCCCGGGTTCGAAATCGGATTCACGGAGGTATCTCGTGGGAATCGCAGACAAAGCTTCGAACAAGGCGGAAGACCTCAAGGGCCAGGCGAAGGAAGCCACCGGCAAAGCCACGGGCGATCCGGACCTGCGCGACGAGGGCAAGGCAGACCAGGCGTCCTCGGCGGTGAAGGATGCCGGCGAGAAGGTCAAGGACGCCGCCAAGAACGTCAAGGACAAGCTGACTTAAACGGTTTCACCTGGCGATTTCGGGCTCGGGCGCCACATCCGGTAAAGTCACCGGCGGTGGCGTGTCCGAGCGGCCTAAGGAGCACGCCTCGAAAGCGTGTGACGGGTAACCCCCGTCCGAGGGTTCAAATCCCTCCGCCACCGCCAAAGCTCCCCACCTGCACTCGCAGGTGGGGAGCTTTTTGTGTATCCGTGCCGGGGATGTTCGTTAGCGTGTCCTGGAGGGAAGGGGCAGGCGACATGCGCATCGACTCGACGGGCAGGACGGCACTGGTCACCGGATCGACGCAGGGCATCGGCGCCGCGATCGCAGCGGGTCTCGCCCGCTCCGGCGCACGGGTGGCGATCAACGGCCGCACCGAGAAGTCCGTGGGTGCGGCGATCGAGCGACTGCGGGCCGACGTCCCGGACGGCGAATTCGTTCCGGCGGCCGCCGACGTCACGACGGACGAGGGCGCGCGCGGGGTCCTGGAGATCGTTCCGGTCGTCGACATCCTCGTCAACAATCTGGGGATCTTCGGCTCACAGCCGGCCCTGGAGATCGATGACGACGAGTGGCGCCGCTACTTCGAGGTGAATGTGCTGTCCGCGATCCGGCTGACACGTCTGGTCCTGCCCGGCATGGTCGAACGGTCGTGGGGCCGGGTCCTCGACATCGCCAGTGACTCCGCGATCGTCATTCCCGCCGAGATGATCCATTACGGGATGTCGAAGACGGCACTGCTGGCGGTCTCGCGCGGCTTCGCGAAAGAGGCGGCGGGGACGGGGGTCACGGTCAACTCGGTTCTCGCCGGCCCCACCCACACGGGCGGTGTGGAGGATTTCGTCTACAGCCTTGTCGACACGGACCTGCCGTGGGAAGAGGCGCAGCGCGAGTTCATGAAGAAGTACCGGCCGCAGTCGTTGCTGCAGCGACTCATCGAGCCGGAGGAGATCGCGAACATGGTCGTCTACCTCAGTTCGGCGCAGGCGTCGGCGACCACCGGCGCGGCGGTGCGGGTGGACGGCGGCTACATCGATTCCATCGTCCCGTGACCGCCGTTCACAGCACTCTCGCAGGTCGTAGCGAGTGACATCCATTGAAGCTGCAATTAGCGTGATCTCATGAAGAAGCTGTGGTGGTTGGTCGGCGCAGTTGTCATCGTCGTGATCGCGGTGCTGGTGGGACCGTGGTTCTACGGCCAATTCATCGCGGAGGACGACGCACCGGCGGCCTCGGTGTCGACCGAGGGCGCGGAGGCGGCCACCGGATCGGTCGACGGACAGTGGACCGTCACGCCGGGTCAGGGCTCCAACCAGACGGCGGCGGGGTACACCGTCCACGAGATCCTCAACGGCGCCAGCGTCACGGTGGTCGGGTCGACCGGCGACGTGACCGGCAACGCGACCGTCGAGGGCGAGAAACTCACCGCCGGCGAGGTGACTGTGCAGGTGGCGACGATCGCGACCGATCAGTCCCGCCGCGACAACCAGTTCCGCGGCAACGTGATGGACACAGGCACGTTCCCGACCGCCACGTTCACGGTCGATTCCCCGGTCGATCTGTCCGGGCTGCCTGCGGACGGTTCCGTGGGAACGGTCACGGCCCAGGGCACGCTGACCCTCAAGGGGCAGTCGCGTCCGGTGTCCGTCGACATCGACGTGCTGCGTTCCGGCGACGACCTCATCGCCTCGGGCAGTATCCCGGTGACCTGGACGGACTTCGGGGTGACGCCGCCGTCACTGGGCTTCGTGACCGTGGACGGCAACGGCACGGTCGACTTCCTGGTCAGCTTCGCGCGTTCCTGACGGCGCCCAGCCGGGCGGCCCGAACACGTAGCCGAGCTTGTCGCGCCACGACGACGCCCGGCGCCAGTCCCGGACGATGGCGGCGTATTCGCGGGTCTGCAGTTTCCAGATGTTGTAGGTGCCCACCGGTTTCGTGAGTCCATAGGTGGGGCGGTGGGTTTCGGGTTGGAACGTGCCGAACATCCGGTCCCACACGATAAGGATGCCGGCGTAGTTGCGGTCGAGGTATTCGGGGTCGCAGCCGTGGTGGACGCGGTGATGAGAGGGGGTGTTGAACACGAACTCGATGGGCCGGGGCAGCGTGCCGATGCGCTCGGTGTGGACGAAGAATTGGTAGACGAGGTTCACGGAGAATCCGATGAACACCATCCACGGCGGAACGCCGATCAGCGGCAACGGAATCCACATCACGATCTCGGCGCTGTTGTTCCACTTCTGGCGGAGCGCGGTCGAGAAGTTGAAGTACTCGCTCGAATGGTGCGCCTGGTGGGTGGCCCAGATCAGGCGGATGCGGTGCGCCATCCGGTGATACGCGTAGAACAGCGCATCGACGCCGAGGATGAGGATCACCCACGTGTACCACGCGTCCGCGGGTAGGTGCCACGGCGCGAGGTACACCCAGATGGCGGAGTACCCGATCAGGGCCAGCAGCTTCCAGAACGTGGTCGTCAGGATGGACACGGCGCCCATCGACACGCTCGCCCGCGCGTCGCGGCGCTCGTAGCCTCCGCGCACCGGGCGGGACCGTCCGTCGGGGTCGAACGTCGCGTCCTCGAGGTGCCGGGCCGCGAACCATTCGATGGCGAGGAACAGCACGAACGCCGGGATGGCCAGCGTCACCGGCTCGTGCAGGGGCGTCAGCAGCGCCGAATTCCACGCCGACGTCACGGTCTCCCACATGCTGCTTCCTCCACAAGACGATCGTCCAGTTCAATGTACCTCGGAGTGACACGCATCACTATCCGCCTCGATTCGAAGAGCAAAACAAAGTGCTCATCGGGTGCGCACTTTGCGGCGAAGAATGGATCCCGTCAGCAGGAACCGGATCAGTCGAAAGGACTCGTCATGTTGCGAGGACTCACCACCGTCAGCCTCTTCGCCGACGACATCCCGGCGGCCCGCGAGTGGTACAGCGCCGTGCTCGGCATCGCCCCGTACTTCCAACGCCCCGGCTCCGAGAACCCTGCGTACATCGAATACCGGATCGGCGACTACCAGTACGAGCTCGGCATCATCGACCGTCGATACGCCCCGCACGGCGCCGCGGACGGCCCGTCCGGCGTGGTGGTGTTCTGGCACGTCGACGACGTGACCGTCGCCGTCGAGAAGCTGCTGTCGATGGGCGCGACAGAGCACGAGCCGCGCACCGAACGTGAGTCGGGATTCGTCACCGCGTCCGTCGTGGACCCGTTCGGCAACATCCTCGGCGTCATGTACAACCCGCATTACCTGGACATTCTGGGTGCGCGCGGCGAAGCGTGAGTTGCCCGTTTTCATACTCGGATGGTAGGAATTCGGTGTGCACATCACCGCAAAGGTGGACTACGCCGTGCGGACGCTGATCGAACTGGCCGCTGCCGGGCCGTCCCCGTCCAAGGCCGAGTTCCTGGCACAGTCGCAGACCATTCCGCACAAGTTCCTCGAGGCCGTCCTCGCCGACCTCCGGCGCGGGGGACTGGTCAACAGCAGGCGCGGACCCGACGGCGGCTACTGGCTGGCCCGTCCCGCCGAGGACATCACGATCGCCGACGTCATCCGGACCGTCGAGGGTCCGCTCGCGTCGGTGCGGGGTGAGCGTCCCGAGGACGTCGACTACTGCGGGCCGGCCGCCAAACTGCAGGACGTGTGGATCGCGGTACGGGTGAACCTGCGGGCCGTGCTCGAGAACGTGAGCCTGGCGGATGTGGCGAACGAGCAGCTGCCGGGTTTCCTCACCACGCTGACATCCGATCCGGGGGCCTGGGAGCGTCGCACCCGTCCGGCTACGACGGCTGACGAGGGCGCAGCGCGCGGCTGATCGTCCGGCCGGCCGCACGCACCAGCGGGACCAGCGCGTTCAGTGACGCGTTCTCCGCCGAGACCACCAGCGACACGGCCGCGACCGCCGCTCCGGGACGCTCGAAGATCGGTGCCGCGACGGAGACCGCGTCCATGGTCACCTGGCGATCACTGATCGCGACCTCGGATCGGCGGATCTCGGCGAGCGTCCGCCGCAGCACGACGGGGTCGGTGACGGTCCGTTCGGTGAACTTCTCGATCGGCCCGCTCAGCACCTGCTCCTGCACGTCGGCGGGCATGTAGGCGAGCAGGGCCAGGCCGATGCCGGACGCCGTCAGCGGGAACCTGCCGCCGACGCGGGTCTGGACGGGCACGGCCTTCTGTCCGGCGATGCGTTCGACGAACACGACCTCGGTGCCCTCGGCGATGCCGAGCTGTACGTTCTCCCGCGTGATCTGCGACAGGTCCTCCATCACCGGCATCGCCAGTTCGCGCAGCATCGTGCCGCGCGGTGCGAGCGACGCGATCTCCCACAGCTTGAGCCCGACCGTGAAGCGGCCGCTGCTGTCACGTTCGAGGGCGCCCCATTCGATGAGGTCGCTGGTCAGCCGGTGCACGGTGCTCAGCGGGTACCCTGACTTCCGCGACAGATCGCTGAGGGTCAGCCGCGGGGACGCGGGGGTGAAGAGCTCGAGGAGCCGCAACGAGCGAATGGTCACCGACCCGGTGATCGCCATTGCTCGTTCTCCGTCTCACAGTTCCAGCGTCAGACGTGGACAGCTCGCACGCGAGACGCAGATCATCATGGTGTCGTTGGCGGCCTGCTCGTCCGCGGTGAGCAGGGAATCCCGGTGATCGACAGTACCGCCGAGCACGGCCGTCTCGCAGGTTCCGCAGGTCCCTTCCTCGCAGGACGACAGCACCTGGACGCCGGCGGCGGTGACGGCCTGCAGGATCGACTGCTCGGGTGCCACCGTGACGGTTTTGCCGCTCAGAGTCAGCTCCACCTCGAACCCCTCGGCGCGGACCGGTTCCTCGAGATCCTTGGCCGCGAAGCGCTCGATGTGCAGCGCGCCGGACGGCCAGCTGTCGCAGTGACCGGTGACCGCGTCGAGCAGCGGCGCGGGCCCGCAGCAGTACACGAGGGTGTTGTCCCGGACGTCGTCGAGCAGTCCCGGTAGGTCGATGAGGCCGTGCTCGTCCTCGGGGTGCACTACCACCCGGTCGCCGAACCGCTCGGCGAGTGCGTCGGCGAACGCCATCGAACTGCGGCTGCGCCCGCCGTAGACCAGGGTCCAGTCGGCGCCGGCGTTCTCCGCTGCGTGCGCCATGGTGAGGATCGGCGTGATCCCGATGCCGCCCGCGACGAACACGTACCGCGGTGACGGTGCGAGCTCGAAATGGTTCCGCGGTCCCCGGACCGTGACGCGGTCGCCCTCGCTCAGCTTGTCGTGCACGAACTGCGAACCGCCGCGCCCCATCGCCTCCCGCAGCACGGCGACGCGCCAGGTCCCGGTGTCGGCCGGGTCGCCGCACAGCGAGTACTGGCGGGTGAGCTCCGGCGTCAGCACGAGATCGATGTGCGCACCCGGTGTCCACGCGGGCAGGTCCGCGCCGGACGGGTCGCGGAACTCCAGGACGACGACGCCGTCGGCGCCGGTGGTCCTGGTGGTCAGCTCCAGCTCGAGCACGGGTTCGGGTGGGGTAGGCATGGCGGTTTCTCCGGGTCAGACGGGAACGGGAGCGGATTCCGGCGCCGCGGGCAGCGGCGTGGCGGGCACCGGCGGATCGGCGGGGTGGTGTCCCTCGGGGTGGGCGAGCAACCACTCCCAGAGGGTGGCGGGTTCTTCCGCGACGTGGCGCGCGCCGCAGTGGCACTCGCCCTCGAGCAGGTCCGAGCCCGGAAGCCAGACGATGCGCATCACGTTGGCGCCGCGGAGCATCCTGGTCGGTTCCACGGCTCAGCCCACCGCCGCTGCCGTGACGGCCTGCGGCGCGTCGACCAGCTTCTTCAGGATCCGGCGTGCGCCGAGGCCACCGGCATCGATGTTGATCGACAGCTCCTGGTAGCCGTCCTTTTCCGTGTCGAGCGCCTTCTGCAGGACGTTCAGCGCCACGACGTCCTGCATCACGACGGTTCGGTTGTTCTCCGCCAGGAACGTCGTGACGGCGTCGTCGCCGACCGCGAAGTCGCGGGCCACGGCCCAGAAGTCGAGGGTGGAATTCTCCGTCGACGGGGTGATCGCGTACACGATCTCGCTGTGGAACGCGTGCGGGTCGGAGCCGTCGTCGCCGGGCAGCGGTGCGCCGATCGGGGCGATGCGGCTGTGCAGCAGGTACAGGCACGGCGGCGTGTACTCGATGTCCTGCCAGCGGGTGATGCGTCCCTCGATGCCGGTGGACTTGGAGTAGAACGGCGGGCACTCGGCGTCGTCCATGTGCCGGGACACGTAGATGACGTTCCGGTCCTCGTCGATCTCCGTGGTGATCGGGGTTTCCGCCACCTCGGGGGTGCCGATGTAGCCGCCGTGCAGGTACGTCTCGTGCGACAGGTCCATCAGGTTGTCGACGAGCAGGCCGTAGTTGCAGTCGATCGGTTCCATGCCGCTGACCACGGTGTAGTCGGGGGAGTCCATCCACGGTGCGCGGGGGATGCGGGTGGGATCGCCCTGCTCGGGGTTTTGTGGGTCGGCGATCCAGACCCACACGAACGAGTCCTGCTCGACCACCTGATACGACTTCAGCCGGGCGGTGCGGGGAACGCGCGCCTGGCCGGGCACGAACACGCAGCCGCCGTCGCTGCCGTAGGTGAATCCGTGGTAGCCGCAGACCACCTTGTCGCCGTCGAGCCGGCTCGGCGCCTCGGACAGCGGGTACCGGCGGTGCACGCACCGGTCGCTCATCGCGACGGCCTCGCCGGCCTCGGTCCGCCAGAACAGGATCGGCTCCTCGCAGATGGTGCGCGAGAACAGCTCGCGTCCGACCTCACGGCCGTACGCTGCGACGTACCACTGGTTACGGGCGATCGTGGACATGAGTGCCTCCGGAATATGCTGGGCTGCTGCGTTATTCGTGACGCCGGACTCGGTGAGGCGTCGGCGTCGTCTCCACCACTGTGCGGCACCGGAGGTGATCCACCACACTCGGTTTCCGAATGTCGGAAGGGTTTCGTCAGGGCTTGCGAACGAGATAGGCGAACATCGTCACCGACATGTGGAAGTCGCCGCTGCGGGCGGCGGCGTTCAGCTGGTCCAGCAGCTCGGCGCTCTGCGCCTCGGTGATCGCCCCCGCGGCGATCGCGGCGGCCGTCATCATCTGGACGAGTGGGCCGGTCACATCGCCCGGATCCTGGATCAGCGCCTCCGTGCCGATGTCCTCGACGACGAGTCCGGCGGAGGTGAGCTGTCCCGGGAGCAGCCGCCCGGAGTGCGGGTTCGCGGTGTGCGACAGCATCACGTCCATGATCCGTTGCAGGATCTCGGGATCTCCGGGGTGCATGATCGCCGTGCCCCAGTCGCTGTCGACGATGACGCCGCGCCCGCCGGGCCGCAGCACGCGGGCCACTTCCGCCGCCGCGCGGTCCGGCTCGCTCAGGTGCTGGAACACCCGTTCGCACCGTACGACGTCGAGGCGGTCGTCGGGGAACGGCAGCGAGTAGGCGTCGCCGATCACGAACTGCGCGGTCGAGCCCTCCTCCTCGGTCCGCTCCCGGGCGAGGAGGGCCATGCCGGGATTGGGATCGAGTCCGATCGCGCGACCCGACGGGGTGACCGCGGCGGCGAGGGCCCGCGTCTCCGATCCCGTGCCCGATCCGAGGTCGAGGGCGCTCTCGCCCGGCTGCACGTGCAGGGCAGCGAGCGACCACTCGCGCAGTCGCCGGATTCCCGGGCGCGCGGCCTGCAGGTCGAGGACTGCGGCGAGTTGGTCCAGGGCGGCGCGGTCGATCTCGTCCGCCCGGAACGACAGCGGCGCCGTCGGATCGGACATGGATCCACCGTAACGCCGCGGTGACTCCCGACACAGTGCTGCGCGGGCTGTGGGCAAGAACATGAAAGTTGCACTGTCGCGCAAATTTGCAGAGCTCTGCAAGTTCTGTACCGTCGGAGTAGTGATTTCGGAAATCGGACTGCGGGACCGCAAGAAGGCCGCCACGCGTGCAGCCCTCAGCGGCGCCGCCGCACGCCTGGCCCGCGCGCTGGGCATCGAATGCGTCACTGCCGACGCCATCGCGTCCGAGGCGGGGGTCTCGACTCGGACGTTCCACAACTACTTCTCCAGCAAGGAGGAGGCGGTACTCGCGCACTTCGAGCAGTCCGTCCACGACTGGGTGGACCTGCTCCGCGCCCGCCCGGAGGACGAGCCGATCTGGGATTCCCTCGAGCACGTGGTGGTCCAGATCGTCACCGATCCGGCGAAACCGCTCGAAGAGACCGCGGTGATGATGGAACTCGTCGAGACCAGCCCCGCGCTGCTCGCGAAGAAACTCGAAGTGCACCTGCGCGTCACCCGTCTGGTCGGTGAGGTGATCGCCGAACGCACGGGCACGAACATCGACACCGACCTCTACCCCAACCTGCTGCACCTGGCGGTCGGATCGGCGTGCAAGGCGTCGCTCGACCTGTGGATGAGCGGCAAATCCGGCGCGAGCGGACCCGAAGAACTGGTCCGCGACGCCATGCGCCAACTCCGTCAGGGAATCCCGCAGCCGTAGCCGGCTGCCCCGAATCACTCTTCGTTCCACCGACTCAGAAGGAGCCTCTCGTGGCCACCTATCTCTATCGGATCGGCAGATTCGCCTACCGGCGAAAAGGTGCGGTCCTCAGCGTCTGGTTGGTGATCCTGGTCCTCATGGGCGTCGGGGCGGCAACACTGTCCGGGCCCACGAAGGACTCGTTCTCCATCCCGGGCACCCCCGCGCAGCAGGCGCAGGACCTGATGGCCGAACGGTTCCCCGAAGCCGCGGCCAGCGACCCGATGAACGCCGTCAGCGCGCGTTACGTGTTCGCCGCTCCCGAGGGGCAGACCCTCGAGAGCGAGCAGAGTCGGCAGGCGATGGACGCGGTGCTCGCCAAGGTGCGCGGCATCGACCAGGTCCAGGACGCCGCCAAGGTCGATCCCGCCACCGCCTCGGGCGCCGACGCCGCGAAGGCCCTGGTCAACCCCGTCACGGCGAACGAGCAGCTCGTCGAGATGGCGAAGTCGTCCGCGCCCGACAAGGGAATCGGTGAAGAGGCCGCCGTCGCGAACGCGCAGGCGCTGTCCCCGCTCAACGCCGACAAGACCGTCGGCTACGTCGAGGTGCCGTTCAAGGGCAGCATGGGTGACGTCGACCAGGCTCTGCGCGACCAGATCTCGGCCGCTGCCGACGCCGGCCGCAACGCCGGACTGACCGTCGAGATCAGTGGTTCCGCCGCCAACGAAGCCGAACCGCCCGGTGGCGCCACCGAGCTCGTCGGTATCGGCGTGGCCGCTGTCGTGCTCGCACTGACGTTCGGTTCGCTGGTCGCCGCCGGTCTGCCGTTGATCACCGCGATCATCGGCATCATGATCGGCAGCCTCGGAATCACCGTCGCCACCGGCTTCACCGACCTCAGCTCGATGACACCCACGCTGGCCATCATGATCGGCCTGGCCGTCGCCATCGACTACTCGCTGTTCATCGTGTCCCGGTTCCGGCACGAACTCACCCTCACGGACGACCGCTCGGAAGCGGCCGGACGTGCCGTCGGCACCGCCGGTTCCGCCGTGGTGTTCGCCGGTCTCACGGTGATCATCGCCCTGATCGCGCTGCGCGTCGTCGGGATCCCGTTCCTCTCCGACATGGGTGCGGCCGCCGCGTTCACGGTGTTCATCGCCGTCTCGATCGCGTTGACGCTCCTGCCCGCGATCCTCGGGCTGTTCGGGAAGAAGGCGTTCGCAGGCAAGATCCCGTTCCTCAGCAGTCGCGACCTCGAGGACGACGAGGGCAAGCCGAGCCTCGCCCTGCGGTACATCAGCGCCGTGGTCCGCCGTCCCGCGATTCCGCTGATCGCCGGAGTCGTGGTGCTCGGGGCGCTCGCCATCCCCGCGACCGGCCTGAGCCTGGCCCTGCCCAGCGAGGGCACCGGCGACCCCGCCACCAGCTCCCGGCAGGCCTACGACCTCGTGAGCGAAGGCTTCGGCCCCGGCAAGAACGGTCCGCTGCTCGTCGTCGTCGACGCCAAGGACGTCACCACCGGCACGCCGTCGGAGGCATTCGGTGAGGTCGTGAAGACCATCACCGCGCAGGACGACGTGTCCAACGCGCAGGTCGTCGGCGTGAACAAGGCCGGTGACACCGCGCAGATCCTGGTGACGCCGAGCAGCGCCCCCAGCGATCCGGCGACGATGGACCTGGTGAACAACATCCGCGGTGCGGAGGCAGGTCTGCACGATTCGATCGGCGTCAACTACGGCGTCACCGGGCAGACCGCGCTCGAAGGCGACGTGTCCGAGACGCTGCAGGACGCGCTGATCCCGTACCTCGCGGTGGTCGTGGGCCTGGCCTTCCTCCTGCTGCTGCTCGTGTTCCGGTCGGTGCTCGTGCCGCTGACGGCCACGCTCGGCTTCCTCCTCAGCGTCGCGGCCACGTTCGGTGCCACGGTCGCGGTGTTCCAGGAGGGCTGGGGCGGCATCATCTCCAACCCGCAGCCGATCGTCAGCTTCATGCCGATCTTCCTGATCGGCGTCGTGTTCGGTCTCGCGATGGACTACCAGGTGTTCCTGGTGACCCGGATGCGGGAGGAATACGTCCACGGCGCGACCGCGAAGCAGGCCGTCACCGTCGGCTTCAACCACGGTGCCCGGGTGGTCAGCGCCGCCGCGGTCATCATGATCTCGGTGTTCGCGGCGTTCATCGCCGAGCCGAACTCGTTCATCAAGTCGATCGGCTTCGCCCTGGCGGCGGCCGTGTTCTTCGACGCCTTCGTCGTGCGCATGGTGATCATCCCGTCCGTGATGGCACTGCTCGGCGACAAGGCGTGGTGGCTGCCGAAGTGGCTGGACAAGATCCTGCCCAACGTGGACATCGAGGGCGAGAAGCTGAAGAAGGTCCTGCACGACGCGGACGAGCCGCTGCAGCCGGTCCGGTAGGCGCTTCGCGCCCGTGCGCCTTTCTGGTAGTGCCTGCTACCAGAAAGGCGCACAAGGCCGTAGGCCTTCTGTTGGTAACCTTCGGACACAATGATGACCCGCCAGGATCGCTGCCCATGTTGAATGCCCTGCTCACCACGTACCTCCGCCCGTACAAGCGGGACCTCACGGCGGTCGTCCTGTTCCAGCTGGTCGCGACCGCGGCCGCCCTCTACCTGCCCAGTCTGAACGCCGATCTCATCGACAACGGCGTCACCAAGGGCGATACCGGGTACATCCTGTCCACGGGCCTCATGATGCTGCTCGTCACCGTCGTGCAGATCATCTGCTCGATCGGTTCCGTGTTCTTCGGCGCCCGTGCCGCAATGGGTTTCGGGCGCGACGTGCGCCGCGCCGTGATGCATCAGGTCGGGAGCTTCTCGTCCCGCGAGTTCGGCCGCTTCGGCGCGCCGTCCCTGATCACCCGCAACACCAACGACGTGCAGCAGGTGCAGATGCTCGTCGTGATGAGCTGCACGATCCTCGTGATGGCGCCGATCATGTGCGTCGGCGGTGTCGTGATGTCGATCCGGGAGGACGCCGGGCTCGCCTGGATCCTGGCGGTCACCGTGCCGGTTCTCGCGCTGTCCATGGGATTCGTGATTTCGCGGATGGTGCCCGCGTTCCGGGAGATGCAGACCCGTATCGACGGGGTCAACCGGGTGCTGCGTGAGCAGATCACCGGTATCCGCGTGGTGCGGGCGTTCGTCCGTGAGCGCTCCGAGGTGGCGCGGTTTGGCGACGCGAACGAGCAGCTCACCCAGACAGCCCTCCGGGTCGGCAGGCTGACGGCGGTGATGTTCCCCCTCGTGATGGTCATCGCGAACATCACCAGTGTCGCCGTCATCTGGTTCGGCGGCCACGAGATCAACAGCGGCACCATGCAGGTCGGCTCGCTGACCGCGATGCTCAGCTACATCATGCAGATCCTGATGTCGGTGATGATGGCGTCGTTCATCGCGATGATGGCCCCCCGCGCCACCGTCTGCGCCGAACGCATCGGCGAGGTGCTCGACACGAATTCCACCGTCGTGCCGCCGGTCGATGCGGTCACAATGCTGGAGAACCCCGGTGTGGTGGAACTGCGCGACGCCCAGTTCAAGTTCCCCGGCGCCGACGAACCAGTGTTGCGCGACATCAGCTTCCGCGCCGAACCGGGCAAGACCACGGCGATCATCGGCGGCACCGGATCCGGCAAGACGACGCTGCTGTCGCTGATCCCGCGTCTCATCGACGCCACGTCGGGTTCGGTCACCGTGTCCGACACGGATGTGCGTCGCATCGACCTCGACGTCCTGCGGTCCGGCATCGGACTCGTTCCGCAGCGGCCGTACCTGTTCTCGGGCACCGTCGCCACCAACCTCCGGTACGGCAAGCCCGATGCCACCGACGACGAACTGTGGCGGGCTCTGGAGATCGCGCAGGCCGCCGATTTCGTCCGCGCGATGCCCGAGGGTCTCGACACCCCGATCTCGCAGGGCGGCACGACCGTGTCCGGCGGTCAGCGACAGCGACTCGCCATTGCGCGGGCACTGGTCCGTCGCCCGTCGATCTACCTGTTCGACGACTCCTTCTCCGCCCTCGACCTCACCACCGACGCCCGGCTGCGTGCGGCGCTCAAACCCGAAACTTCGGACGCGTGCGTCATCGTCGTCGCCCAACGCGTCTCGACGATCGTGGAGGCCGAGCAGATCGTGGTCCTCGAGGACGGCGCGGTGGTCGGGATCGGCACGCACGACCAACTGCTCGAGACGTGTCCGTGTTACGTCGAGATCGTCGAATCCCAACGATCGGTCCAGGAAGCACTATGAGCGATCGCGCAACCACCACCACTGCCGAAAGGCCCGCCGGCCCCCGTATTCCGGGACCGGTCGCTCCGGGCGCCCCGGGGTCCAAGCCGAACGACCTGTGGCCGTCCACCAAGCGGCTGCTGAGGCGGCTGCGTCCCCACCGGATCGCCGTCGGCATCGTTCTCCTGGTCGCCGCCGTGTCGGTGGTGCTCACCTCGATCGCGCCGCGCATGCTCGGTCAGGGCACGAACCTGATCTTCGACGGCATCATCGGCGCGCAGTTGCCCGCCGGGATGTCGAAGGATCAGGCCGTCGCCGCACTGCGGGCCGACGGGCAGAACACGTTCGCCGACATGGTGTCCGGCATGGCCGTCGTGCCCGGTGTCGGTATCGACTTCAGTGCGCTCGGCCGGGTGCTGGCGATCGTGCTGGCCCTGTACCTGGGGTCGTCGGTGTTCATGTGGCTGTCGGGTTTCCTGCTGAACATCATCGTGCAGGGCGTCGTGAAGAACCTGCGCGCCGAGGTCGAACGGAAGATCCACCGACTTCCGCTGCGCTACTTCGACTCCCACTCCCGCGGCGACCTGCTGAGCCGGGTCACCAACGACATCGACAACGTCTCGCAGTCGTTGCAGCAGACGATGAGCCAGCTGATCGTGTCGGCGATGACGGTGATCGGCATCCTCGTGATGATGATCGTCATCTCGCCGCTGCTCGCGTTGATCGCGGTACTGACGGTGCCGCTGTCGATCCTCGTGACGGCGCAGATCGCGAAACGGTCCAAGACCCACTTCGTGTCGCAGTGGAAGTCGACGGGAGCGCTCAACTCTCACGTGGAGGAGGCGTACACGGGCCACGAACTGGTCACCGTGTTCGGCCGCAGCCGTGAGGTGGAGGCGCGGTTCGAGGAGCAGAACGAGGCGCTCTACCAGGCCAGCTACCGGGCCCAGTTCATCTCGGGTCTGATCATGCCCGCGATCATGTTCCTCGGAAACCTCAACTTCGTGGCCATCGCCGTGCTCGGCGGCATGCGGGTGGCGTCCGGCACGATGAGCCTCGGCGACGTGCAGGCGTTCATCCAGTACTCGCGCCAGTTCACCCAGCCCCTCACCCAGATCGGGGCGATGGTCAACCTCATGCAGTCGGGTGTGGCGTCCGCCGAGCGGGTGTTCGCCATCCTCGACGAGGACGAGGAGGAGCCCGACCTCACCGAAGCTCCCACACCGGCGGAGCCCCGTGATGCGGGTCGCGTCCATACGTTCGGCCGGGTGGAGTTCTCGGACGTGTCGTTCAGCTACTCGCCGGAGAAGCCGCTGATCGAGAACCTGTCGCTGGTGGCGGAACCCGGCCAGATGGTCGCCATCGTCGGACCCACCGGCGCCGGCAAGACCACACTCGTCAACCTGATCCTGCGGTTCTACGAACTCGACGGCGGCAGGATCCTCCTCGACGGCGTCGACATCGCCGAGATGTCGCGCGACGACCTGCGGTCCCGCATCGGCATGGTGCTGCAGGACGCGTGGCTGTTCGGCGGCACCATCCGCGACAACATCGCGTACGGACGTCCCGACGCCACCGAGGAGGAGATCCAGGCGGCCGCGCGGATCAGCTACGTCGACCGGTTCGTCCACTCGCTGCCCGACGGCTACGACACCGTGATCGACGAAGAGGGCAGCAACATCAGTGCCGGTGAGAAGCAGTTGATCACCATTGCCCGCGCGTTCATCTCGCAGCCGTCGATCCTGATCCTCGACGAGGCGACCAGTTCCGTCGACACCCGCACCGAGTTGCTGGTGCAGCACGCGACTGCGGTCCTGCGCAGTGATCGCACGAGTTTCGTGATCGCACACCGGTTGTCGACCATCCGCGACGCCGACCTCATCGTCGTCATGGAGGACGGTCGCATCGTCGAGCAGGGCAGCCACGACGACCTGCTCCTCACCCGCGGCGCGTACTACCGCCTCTACAACAGCCAGTTCGTCGGCGCCGATGTCTGACGACCTGTGAGTACTTGTTAACCGCCCGCGGTTAACAAGTACTCACAGGCAGGCGGCGGCACCCCCGGCTTCGAAGGTGGCGGTGTCGCAGTAGGCGGCGCGGGGATAGTACGGACCCATCGTGGTGGCGGGGTCGGTGTGATTGTTCTGCGACGCCTGCACCGACTGCGGGTAGAAGGCGTCGGACGGCAGCATGTACCGCAGGAACAGCACCTCCTTCGCGACGTCGGTGGAGCCCCAGGGGAGGACGGTGACGGTCGGGTCGGACGCGGCGCGGGCGGGGACGTCCTGCGGTGCGGCGACGACGTACGTGTAGTTGCCTGCGCCGTCGGTGCGTGTCTGGAAGTCGGCGGCACACGCGACGACCGGGTACGGCGTCACCTGATCGTTCTGGCACATCGACCAGTACCGCACCTGCCGGCCGGGTGCCGTGACGGGTTGGCCGGCACGGGTGTCGGGGAACGTCGGCGCCCGGCCCTGCACGACGACGATGCGTCCGGGCTGGTACGTCAGCCCCGCCCCGACATATTTGTTGTCGCCGTTGGGAAACAGGCCCGACGTGCTCGCGGGGTTCACGAACGTCGCCTCGGGCACGTTGCCGGGGAACGCGCCGGACGCCGCGCCGGCGATGATCTGGTCGAATGCGGCCTCCGCGGCCTGTCCGAGTGGGCCGTTGTCGTAGGCGGAGGGATCGAATGCGGATCCGCAGGTCGGCACCGGCGACGTCCGGCCCCCGAACGTCAGTGTCACGTCGGGTAGTGGAACGCCGCCGGTCGGAGATGCCGGGTCGTCGGGCACGTACACCCGGATGATGAGGAAACCGACGGGTACCGACTGCGCGTCGGCCCCAGCGGGCAGGGCCTGAATCTGGTTGCGGGAGTGGTCTGCCGGGCCGGTCACGACCGTCGCGTGCCAGCGCTTCTGCGTGGCGGGCAGGGCACCGGCGGCGGCGTCGGCGAACGGGTTTCCGCTGCCGGGGTCGGGTCCGATCTGGTTGTCGCGCAACGTGTCGACGGTGTCGAAGTTCGTCCCGTACGTGTTGAGCGAGAAGTAGCGGGCAGCCGGGTAGGTGCCGCTGAGTTCGATGGTGTCACCAGGCCCCAACGCGTAGGGCAGCACCCAGTACGTCGCGTTGGCGTCGGGGAAGGCGACGTCGAGCACGGTCGAGTCGGACATGAACTGCCACGCGCACTGCGCGGTCGGTGGGGGCGCCGCGGACGCGAGGGAGGTGCCACCGGACCACAGCAGCAGAACCAGCACGGCGGCAACGACTTTCCCGGTCATAGCTGTCAGAACACCTCCCCGAACGCGGTCAGCTTGTCGATGCCCTCCCGGTCGATCTCTCCGGGCGTGTACCGGTTGATCAGCTGGATGTAGGCGAGGTACCGGGCCATCGCGTCGGCACCCTGCTGTGCGAACGCCGGGGGTAGCGGCGCGGCGAGCTGAGTCGGCAGATACTGGGTCATCAGCTGGGCGGCCATGGCCGGACCGCGCGGGTCGTGATCGAAGGTGTTGTCGAGTTCCGCCCGGCCGCGTTCGGTGGCGTAGTCGTAGAACTCGTACTGGAACGAGGCCGGGTCGACGTAGGCGGTGGGTCCCAACCACTTCGAATACACCGCGACCTTCGCCTCGGGGGTGCGCAGCACGTAGATGTGGGTGGGGGAGTTGTTCCAGTTGACCCCCTGCGGTGCGTGCTCGTTGGTGGCGAGGACGACGTGGTCGCGACCGGCCGCGGCGTTGCTCCGCAGCAACGGCAGGAGGTCGACGCGTTCGGCATAGGTGGCGAACAGGTCCCCGGACATCCAGTTCCGGTCGCCGTGACCGAGCGTCGCGAGCAGCGGCACCACGTCGACGCTCGACGTGAGCTGACCGCGCGGGGTGTCGGTGTCGCCGGTGAATCGCCCGGTCGGGTCGGCGACGATCAGCGGGATGTGGAACGCCTCGTCGTAGGCTGTGGACAGTTTGCCTGCGACGAAGCCGTGCGCCCCGGCGTATTCGCCGTGATCGGACGTCATGACGAAGACGGTGTTCGCCGCGACGTCTTCCGGCAGCGAGTTGATCACCGTGCCGATGTGGTGATCGACCATCGACAGCACGTTGGTGTAACTGTCCAGGGCCCGCTCCCAGTACGTGTACGGGGCGAACGCGATGTGTCGGTCGGGATCGGTGCCCTGACCGTAGGGCTGGAGGTAGTAGTTCGACAGATTCTGGATGTCGTCGGTGACGCCGCCCCACACCAGGGCCTGGAACTCCCGCGCGAACACCTGGGTGCTCGGTTTGGACTGCAGTGCCTTCTCGGGTTCCCAGTTGGGCGGCACGGACGGATAACCCAGCCGCGGAGGGTCGCTCTCGGCGGTGGTCACCGACCAGGCCCGGGCGGGGCTCAGCGGGGGAACGTTGTTCGCGTACAGCGACTGATACCGTTCCGCTTCCGTTCCCGCCCAGAAGAACTGCTGGTCGTGGGGATTGACGAAGCTCGCGGTGAGGCAGAACGGGCCGTCCCCGGGCTTCCGCGTCGACAACCACGCCGCGGCCTGGTCGGCGATGTGCCCGTCGAATTCGAATCCCTCACCGTTCATTCCGATGATGTCGGGCATCGTCAGTCCGTCGAACCCGTACTCCTCGAGGTAGCCGGGGGCGAGCCCGGAGTCCTCGTCGGGGGACGGCGACAGATGCCACTTCCCGACGTACGGCGTGACGTAGCCCGCCTGCCGCAGCAGTTTGCCGTACGTCGGAAAGTCCCTCCCCATCGCGGGCGACGGGACGGGGGAGGCCCGATTGCCGGTCCGCGTCTGCAGCATCCAGTTCTGCAGCGGATAGAGGCCGGTGACGAAACACGCACGGCCGGGGCTGCATGCCACCCCGGCCGTGTAGTGCTGCGTGAACTTCACCCCGGGCGCCCACAGCGTGTAGAGGTTGGGCATGAACCGCTGCAGGAACTGGTCGGCAGTGGTGATTCCCGCCGGAAAGACCTGGGGAAACCGCATCTCGTCGACGACGATGAACACGATGTTGGGCTGCACGTAATTGCTGGGCTGACGATGCAGCGGCTTCTCCGACGCGTCCGCCCGGCGGTCGAAGAGGCCCGACATCACGGTTACCCCGCCGGCGACCGCCGCACCCGAGAGAAACGTTCTCCTGTCGATCCGATGGCCGGCCTTCTCGTCGCTCATGGCGGTTCCTCCGGTCGAAGGGCTGGGATCGTCTCCCTGTCTGTACCCACTTTCGAACGAAGTAGTGATGTGTCGCCGGAAATGTCGCCCGTGATTGGATACACCCGTGAATGCCGTAGTCCCGACCCCGCCCGATCCGTTCTTCACCGTCGGCACCCGACTCGACGGGCAGCTGGGCCGCACCGGAACCATTCACACCCCGCACGGCGACATCGCGACGCCGTCGTTCGTGGCCGTCGGCACCAAGGCCACCGTCAAGGCGGTGCTGCCGGAGAGCATGAAGGAGCTGGGCGCGCAGTCGCTGCTCGCCAACGCGTACCACCTGTACCTGCAGCCCGGGCCGGACATCGTCGACGAGGCCGGCGGTCTGGGCAAGTTCATGAACTGGGACGGCCCGACGTTCACCGACAGCGGCGGATTCCAGGTCATGTCGCTGGGCGTCGGGTTCAAGAAGGTCCTCGCGATGGAAGCCGTCGGGGTGCGCTCCGACGACGTCATCGCGAAGGGCAAGGAACGCCTCGCGACCGTCGACGACGACGGCGTCACGTTCAAATCGCACCTGGACGGGTCGCGGCACCGGTTCACCCCCGAGGTGTCGATGCAGATCCAGCACCAGCTCGGCGCCGACATCATGTTCGCGTTCGACGAGCTCACCACACTGCTGAACACCCGTGGATACCAGGAGCGGTCGGTGGAGCGGACGCAGGCGTGGGCGGTGCGCTGCATCGCCGAGCACGAGAAGCTCACCGCCGAGCGTTCCCATCGCCCGTACCAGGCGCTGTTCGGGGTCGTGCAGGGCGCGCAGTACGAGGACCTGCGGAGGCAGGCGTGCCGGGGGCTCGAGTCGATCACGGGGGAGAGCGGCCGCGGTTTCGACGGGTACGGCATCGGCGGGGCGCTCGAGAAGCAGAACCTGGGCACCATCGTCCGCTGGTGCAACGAGGAGCTTCCCGAGCACAAGCCGCGGCACATGCTCGGCATCAGCGAGCCGGACGACTTCTTCGTGGCCATCGAGAACGGCGCCGACACGTTCGACTGCGTGAATCCGTCGCGGGTCGCGCGCAACGCCGCGATATACCACCCGGACGGCCGGTTCAACATCAACACCAGCCGCTTCCGTCGTGACTTCACGCCCATCGACGAGAACTGCGATTGCTACACCTGCGCGAATTACACCAGCGCCTACATTCACCATTTGTTCAAGGCGAAGGAAATGCTGGCGTCCACGCTGTGCACCATCCACAACGAACGCTTCACCGTCCGGTTGGTCGATCAGATCCGCGCCAGCATCGAAGGCGGCTACTTCGACGAGTTCAAGGCCGACACCCTGGGTCGCTTCTACCGCACGTGAGTGGGAAAGCGTCCTCGGGCACACTTTCCCACTCACGTGGGGGTCAAAGCTGGTAGGTGGGTTCGCGCTTCTTCACGTAGGCGATGACGCGGTACGTGATCGGCATGACCAGTACCTCGACGAGGGTCTTCCACAGGAAACCGACGATCACGTAGTTGACGAAATCGCTCCACGTGCTGATGCCGATCGCGCCTGCGGCGATGGAGCAGAAGATCAGGGTGTCGGCGAACTCACCGACGATGGTGGAACCGATGAGCCGCGCCCACAGGTGCTTCTCCTTGGTGCGCTCCTTGATCAGGACCAGCGTCACCGAGTTCAGCATCTGCCCGACGAGGTAACCGGCCAGCCCGGCGAGCAGCAGACGCGGGTAGACGCCGACGACGGACCGCAGCGCTTCCTGGTTCTCGTAGAAGTCGGCGGACGGCAGCTCGATGAGGAGCCAGAAGCAGAACGCGGCCAGGATCAGGGCGCCGAAGCCCAGGTAGATCGCGCGACGGGTCGACTTGAACCCGTACACCTCGCTGAGGACGTCGCCGAGAATGTAGGCCAGCGGGAACAGGAAGAAGCCGCCGTCGGTGATGACGGGCAGGATCTGCAGCGGTCCGATGGTCAGCGACGAATCGGCGAAGAATGCGACGCCCTTCGTCGCGCAGATATTCGAGATCAGCAGCGTCGCGGTGAAGAGGGCGACGAACGTGGGGTAGTACCCCCGGCTGACGTGCGCGAACGTCGCGTGGTCGTCTGGTTTGGTCTGCTGATCTGAGGCTGTCACGCCGCAATCCAAGCACTTGAACGGGGAAGGGCGCGAATCAGGAACGGGTGAACGTACCTTTTGTCCGATCTGACGCGACGAAAGGTACGTTCACCCGCACGGTAGGGAGTGGTTCGGACTAGCCCTGGACGACGCGCGTGCCGCCGGCCAGTTCGTCGTGCTTGCCCTGCTTGGTGGGGCTGCCGTTGATGGTCACCCCGATGACGATCGCGGCGACGACGCCGAGCAGTCCGAACAGGAACCCGAGGAGCGGGAACCCGCCGAGCGCGGACAGGACGTAGAAACCGTTCCTGGTCAGCGACTGCTGCTGGGTGGGGAGTCCGCCGTTCGGGCCCTCGACGCGCAGGCCCAGAATCTGCTTGCCCAGGGTCTGCCCCCTCGTCGTTTCGAGGAAGACGAAATAGCCGACGGCGGCGGCCGCGGTGAGGATCGCGCCGAGGACGCTGCCCACGAAGTTGCCCAGCACCAGCGCGAGGACGGTGCTGACCACGGCCATCGGGATGCCGACGATCAGGCCGTCGATCACTCGTGCGCCCAGGCGGGGAAGAAGTTCACCGGGGCGGGACGGGTCGAACCCGAAGTCCGGCTGCGCGAACGGCTGGGTGCCGAACTGCTGCGCCGAATCGAACTGCGGCGGTGCGCCGAACTGCTGTCCGTGCTGCTGCCCCGCCCCGTTGTAGTGCGGTTGCCCGTACTGCTGCCCGCCGAACGGCTGTTGTCCCTGGCCTGGATCGAATCCACCGGTAGTCATGTGTTCCCCCTCGAATCTCGAGTCCTGAATGTCTCGGATGACGCCTGAGCACCTTACGCAAGGGGTGGGAGTGACTCGAGTGACGGGAGTAGCAAAACGGGTGAGCATACTTCCGTCCTCGTTGGACAGGAAGCACGCTCACCCGTGGGGAGCGGTCGGTCAGGCCGCGACGTAACGGCCGGTGAGCACGCGGTACGCGTAGGTCGACGCGATGATCGTGATCGGGATCGAGACGAGAAGTCCGACGCCGCAGAGGATTGCACCGACGATGTTGATGCCGACGAGGGCCAGGGCCAGCAGCAGCACCGGGCCGACGTTCTGCGAGATGACGCGGAAGCTCGACTTGATGCCGGTGATGGCGTCCTCGTTCTGATCGATGACGAACTGCAGCGTCCACCAGGTCAGGAAGATCACGATGAGACCCGGGATGATGAGCAGGACGAAACCGATGGTGGCGGCCACACCGATGATCACGCTGGCGATGATGATCGCCCCGACATTGGTGAACTGGAAGAACGAACCGAACGCCGGCTTGTTCCCGTCCACTTCGTGCAATGCGCCCCGCACCAGAGCCGCATTGATCAGGTAGCCGACGATGGTCGTGACGATCGTGCCGATGATGCGCCACACCGAGAACGCCGCGCTCATGTCGGACGACGTGCTGAAGCCGCCGAAGACGAGGTTCAGCACGACCTGGATGATGGCGGCGATCAGCAGGATGCCGATCCAGATGAGCGCGTTGTCCTTGAACTTGTTCCAGCCGTAGCCGATCGCGTCGCCCACGGAGAACTGCCCCGGCGTCTGCCCGGGCGTGCCGTAATCCGACATCGGCGGGGGCGGCGGATATCCACCGGGCGGCGGTCCCTGGTGCGGCGGCGGGTAATTGCCCTGCGGCGGCGGGTAATTTCCGCCGGGCGGCGGCGGTGGGTAATTACCGGGCGGTGGATAGTTTCCGCCGGGCGGCGGCGGGTAGTTTCCGCCGGGCGGCGGTGGCGGATATCCGCCGGGCGGCGGTCCCTGCGGCGGCGGAGGGTAATTCCCCGGGGGCGGCGGATAACCACCGGGCGGCGGTGGAGGATTGCCCTGTGGGGGGTATCCGCCCTGGTCACCACCTTCAGGTTTGTCGTTAGGGTCGTATCCACCAGTCGTCATGTGATCCCCTCAGCAAGAGTTGAATGCTCGCGCGTGACAGTGCGAATAAACACTACGTGGACAATCCTTTACTCGCCTCCCTTTGGTCTGCTTCTTCTCCTGCGGTTTTGATGCTTTACGCTGGTTATCGTGACTAATTCTGGGGGATCGGACGATTCGAATCCGTACAACGGGCAAACACCACCCACTTACGGTGAGGTTCCCGGCTTGCCGCGTGACGGATACGGGGTGGACGAATCCGGTTATCCCACGTATTCGGCGCCCACCGAGAAGTACCCCGACTATCAGCAGCCGGGCGCGTACGGGACGTCGCCGAATCCGTATGCCGCGCCGAATCGGAATCAGTACGGCGGCGACCAGTACGGGGCTCCGAACCAGCAGTACGGGACGCCCAACCCGTATGCCGCACCGAATCAGTACAGCGCCCCCAACCAGTACGGCGGCGCACCCAATCAGTACGGGCCGCCGGGCCAGTACGGCGGTCCCGCCCCGCAGTACGGCGCACCGAACCCGTACGGCGCGCCCTACCCGCAGTCGCTGGGGACGAACGGTCTCGCGATCGCGTCGCTGATCATGTCGATCGTCGGTGGATGCTTCTACGGGGTCGGCTCCGTCGTCGGCATCATCCTCGGCATCATCGCGCTGGGCCAGATCAAGCAGTCCGGGCAGGAGGGCCGTGGGCTCGCGATCGCCGGAATCGCCATCGGCGGCGCCTACGTCGTCGGCTGGATCCTGTTCTTCGTGATCATGGTGATTGCGGCGGCGTCGGGAGCCTGACCACCCACGGTTCGCGGTGCAGGCGGGCCGGGTCGAACCGGTCGAGGAGTATCCCGAGATCCACGACCTCGCCCGGTTCCGCGAGCCCGAGCGACGTCGCCAGCACTCCGAGGACGTCGCTCGGGGTGCGTCCCAACGCTTTCTGGTCGGTGAGCGTGACGGCGCCGTCGCGTTTCGCGAGCCGTTTGCCGTCCTCGTTGAGTGCGAGGGCCACGTGCGCGTAGGTGGGGGCGGTCAACCCGAGCAGCCCGGCGAGGTATGCCTGACGGGGCGCGGACGAGAGCAGGTCGTCGCCGCGTACCACCTGATCGATTCCCTGGGCGGCGTCGTCGACGACCACCGCGAGGTTGTAGGCGGGTGTGCCGTCGCCGCGACGCAGCACGAGGTCGTCCACCATGCCGGAATAGCTGCCGTGCAGGACGTCGTCGATGGTGAACGAGGTGACGCCGGCGCGCAGGCGCAGCGCGGGTGGTCGTCCGCCGGCGAGCCGGTCTGCGCGTTCGTCCGGTGTCAGGTTGCGGCACGTCCCCGGGTAGGCGCCCTGCGGTGCGTGCGGCGCCGACGCCGCTTTCTGGATTTCTCTTCTCGTGCAGAAACACTCGTACGTGAGACCGGCGGCATGGAGTTCGGCGATGGCCGCGTCGTACCGCGACAGTCGGTGTGATTGCGAGACGACGTCGCCGTCCCAATCGAGGCCGAGTTCCGCGAGGTCGGCCAGTTGCCGGTCCCGGGCGCCCTCGCGGACGCGGTCGAGGTCTTCGACGCGCATGAGGAACCGTCGGCCGGTGGACCGGGCGAACAACCACGCCAGCACGGCCGTCCGGAGGTTGCCGAGGTGCAGGTCGCCGGACGGGCTGGGCGCGAACCGACCCGCGCCCGCCGCCCGATGTGACGGCGGTTCACTCTGACGAGACGGATGTGACATCGGCCGAGGGTCAGCTGGCCAGTTCGATCGACGACGACGGCACGACGTCGGCGCCCTGCAGAATCATGCCGATCTGAATGTCGAGGGCGTGCTCGAGGTACTCGGGCGGGTACAGCGCCGGACTGCCGATCGCATCGAGGGCGAGACCGTCGACGGTGGCGAGGAGAAGCGCCGCACGGGTTTCCGCCTCCGGGGTGCCGATCCCGATGAGCACGGCGGACAGTCCCGTCCGGATGGTGAACAGGGTCTTGCGCCGGATCTCGGCGAGCGACGGGGAGGTGGCGGCCCGGACGGCGAATGCCGCCATGACGTGCGCCTCCCGCGACCGCGCCTCGTCGAGCGGGAGCAACTGGGACATCGCGGCGAACAGGGCCCGGGCGGGATCCCCGCCGCGGTCGACCTCCGACAGTCGGGTGAGTAGTTTGTCGACGAGGGTTCGCAGGGCGAACGCGAACATCTCGTCCTTCGTGGAGAAGTGGTGCTGGACGGCTCCGATGGACACACCCGCCCTCTTGGCGACCTCGCGCACGCTGGCGCCCTCGAGACCCGACTCGGCCGCGACGTCGAACAGGGCTGCGGCCAGGCGTTCGGGGCTGGTGGACGAGTATCGGCGTTCGCGCATGCCTCGAACATTACTGACGTATTGAATTAATGCCTGCGTCAGGTGCGCGTGTTGCCGCGAGTGGCGGGTGTGACTTCGGCTATCGGCGGACGTACGTCAGGAAGATCATCCCGCTCTCGAACGCGCGGGACGCGGCCAGCCGGAACCGCTGCGGGCCGAATTCGCCGTCGAACAGGGGAATGCCGGTGCCGATCGCGACGGGGTTGAGCTTGATCCGGAGCTCGTCGATCTCGGGCTCCACGGCGGCGGCGAGCTTCCCGCCGCCGCACAGCCAGATGTCCTTGCCGTCCTCTCGCTTGAGTTCGCGCACCTTCTCGATCGGATCGCCCGCGACGATCTCGACGTCCGGGTCGGGCGACTCGGTGATCGTGGTCGAGAAGACGTACTGCCGCAGATGCGCGTACGGGCTGGTCACGCCCAGGTCGAGGCCGGGCTGGTAACTGGCGCGGCCCATGAGCAGTGTGTCGAAATGGTTGTTGGGGGCGTCGATTCCCAGCGGTGCCCGCATGTGAGTGGGGACCGTCTCGGGGTACTCGGCGATCATCACGGGCATGTGATCGCCGTCGATCTCGAAGATGGTGCCGGTGGGGTCCGAGCCGTCGGCGCCGGCGATGAATCCGTCGATGGTGGCGGCGGCGTAGTAGACGAGCTTTCGCATGTGAGTCCTCCCGTAGTCGGTAACCACTCTATTTGTAGTACTATGCCCGCAGTGGTTGCAAGCCTTTTGTCGAGGAGTGTCGATGGCGCAGAATCCGGAACGACGTGCGGCTCTCGTGAACGCGGCGATCGAAGTGCTTGCGCGAGAGGGTGCGCGCGGTCTCACCTTTCGCGCCGTCGACGTCGAGGCGAGCGTCCCCATGGGGACGGCCACCAATTACTTCGCCAGCCGCGACGACCTGTTCGACCAGGTCGGCAAGCGGATTCACGAACGCATGGGCCCCGACCCCTCGGTGGTCGAGGAAAGCGGTCGCAAGCCGCAGAATCTCGAGCTCGCGATCGAGTACATGCAGGGGTTGTTCGGCAGGATCACCCGCGATCGGACGGGCTATCTCGCGTTGCAGGAATTGCGACTCGAAGCGGTCCGGCGGCCCGAGTTGCGGACCACGCTGACGCGCACGATCTCCGAGAACCTGGAGCGCGACATCGGGTTTCACCTCGACTCGGGACTGCCCGGTGATCGCAGCACCGTGCTGATGCTGTACCTCGCGATGAATGCGCTCATCGTCGAGCACCTGACGCTGCCCGGCGTGCTCGACGGGGTCGACACGGAGCGGCTCGTCGCCGATCTCGTGACGCGTGCCGTCGCTACGCCGGACGCCTGAGCGCGTAGTCGTCCACGTACTCCTGGCCCGACAGTGTCATGAGGGCGTGCATCAGCTCGTCTGTCGCGGCCCGGACGACGTGCCGGTTGTCGCGTAGTTCGGCGAATCGGGAGAAGTCGAGTGGTTCGCCGACGGTCACTGATACCGTGCCGAATCGCCACATCCTCGATCCGACGGGGTTGACCTGTCGTGTGCCGTGCATGGCGACGGGCACGACCGGGGCGCCCGTCGCGAGCGCGACCCGGGCGATTCCGGTCTTGCCCTTGTGGAGTCGACCGTCGGGCGACCGGGTGCCCTCGGGGTAGATTCCCCAGACCTTGCCGTCGTCCAGGATCTTCTCCGCGGTGTTCAGTGCGGATTCCGCCGCGGAGGCCCCGGATCGGTCGATCGGCACCTGGCCGGCCGCGGTGAAGAACCAGCGTTTCGCGCGACCCTTCGCGCCGCCCTCGGTGAAGTACTCGCTCTTGGCCACGAACGTGATGCGCCTGCGCACCATCAGGACGAGGAAGAACGAGTCGACGACGGTGAGGTGATTGCTCGCCAGGATCACCGGGCCCGACACCGGGATGTGGTGCGCGCCGTCGATCGTGGGCCGCCCGACGATCCGCAGCACCGGTCCGATCAGCACGTACTTGAAGATCCAGTACCACACGGTGAACTCCTGACTCGGGGGCCAAAGTGAGTAGACATTGTCTACCCCCTGTCATGATAGACACTGGCTACATGAGTGGAGAAGTGCAACCCCTGCGCGCGCGGCTGATCGACTGCGGGCGCGAATTGCTGGACGACGGCGGCATCGACGCCGTCGGGCTACGCGCCGTCGCCCGGCACGCGGGTGTCTCACACGGCGCGCCGCGGCGGTACTTTCCCACCCACAAGGCGCTGCTCGCCGCGATCGCCGCGTCAGGATTCGCCGAGCTGTCCGAACGGCTCCGGTCGGCGATCGTGTCCGAGGCGGACCCCCTCGCACGCGTGCGGCGGACGGCACGGCAGTACCTCTCCTTCGCCGACACCCACCGCACCCTGTTCGAATTGATGTTCCGGCACGACCTGCTCGAGGGTTCGGGAGAGGACCTGCGGCACCACTCGAAACCCCTGTTCGAGACGGTCGTCGCACTCGTCGCGGACGCAGGCGCCGAGACCCCGCACGTGGTCGCGTTGAACCTGTGGACCCAGCTGCACGGGGTGGCGACCCTCCGCGCCACCCGCAGCATCGAGGTGATCGTCGGCGACTTCGACGTGGAGGCGTTCGTCGCGCAGCTGATCGACCTCCATCTCAGGGCGTAGGCAGGACGGCGCGCGGCAGGTCGGCCCGCAGTTCCACATCGGTGACGAAGTCCCCGTCGTCCGGCTGGTAGCGACGCTGCGGATCGAAGTCCTCCACCCGGAAGCTGTCCAGCGTGGGGGAGTGTGTCGTGACGGCGAGGGTTCCGCCGTCGAGATCGAACTGCAGGAGTCGCTGGAACCCGGTCTCGCGGCGGCTGTCGACCGTGAAGTACTGGTAGTCGGCGAGCAACTCCACGACCTTCCGGTCCGTGTCGCCCACCTTCCGGTCGGTGACCGTCGTCTGCCCGTCGACGTGTCCCGCGAGGACCAGGAAGACCGTCTCGAAGGGAACGACGAGCCGGTTCCAGATCTGCTGTCCCGCACTGCTACCGATGTCGCCGAACCCGCTCATCCGCAGCGAGCCGTCCTTGTCCAGGTAGTAGTGGCTGCCGATCACCACGTTGCGGTCCGGGTGGTCGGCGAGCACGTCCTCGGCCCACTGCAGCACGTGTTCGGGTGGGTTGTAGCCGATGTAGAGCATCAGGAATTTCGCGCCGGCGATGTCGAGCAGGTCGTAGTGCGCCGAATTGTCCGTGTCCGTGACGGATTCGCCCCAGTACGGCTGGTCACGGTACCGCCACGGCCCGAAGAACTCGTTGTAGAGGGCGTGGTTCTTCTCGTGCTCGCCGGGAATGAGTCGTCCGCCGACGTTCCACAGGTTGTCGTGGTTGCCGGGCAGGACACCGTAGGGAATGCCGGCCTCTTCGAGCGTCGCCATCGCCTTGTCCGCCACCTCGAACTCGGGCCGGGCGCGGGACTCGGGTGCTCCCGGACGAATCCAACTCTGGACGAGGTCGCCGGTGTGCATGGAATAGGCGATCTTGCGTTCGGCGGCATTCTCGGCGGTCCAGCGGGTCATGTCGAAGTACACCTCCGGCCGGTCCCGGGACACGTACTGGGTGTCGCTGATGTGCTGCAGCGCGAAGTCGTACGCGTTCGGGTCGGCGAACTGCTGATCGGCTGTCGCGTTGGCCTCGCGGAAACTCCGATCCCGTCGAGGGCCGTCGATGACGAGGATCTGAGCGGAGTCCTCGCCCTCGATCCGGGTGGTCAGGGTGACCGGACCGCCCGGACCGGACGGCTGCGCCGTCGCGACCGGCTCACCCCAGCTCTGCCCCTCCTCGTCCCACACGTGCATTGCGAGGTCGTCGAGATTCACGGAACGCCCGTGCCAGGTCACGTCCGTGCCGGCGGACTCCGGGCCGAACCGGACCTCGTACCGCATGTACGGGTACTCGTCGAAGCGGTGGCTGGTGGCCGACCTACCGTCCGACTCCTCACCCGGAACCCGCTGTGAGGGAGCGGCGTCGCCGGTGGTCCCGGCGAACATGACCGCGGATGCGAGGGGCGCCGAGGTGACGAGGCCACGCGCCGGCAGACCGGACGCGCCCCGGGGTTCGGGATCGGCCGCCGCGACCACGTCACCGCCGAGCAGCGCCGCGGCGAGTGACACCGCCGTCAGCGCGGCGATCCTGCCCGGCACGCTCATGACCTGAGGTTACAAGCGCGACCGGGCAGGCGCTCGGGTCAGGCCTTGCGGCCGAGGAAGGCCAGGACCCTGGTCTGCTCGTCGGCGTCCGCCGGGACGTCCACGGCGGGGCCGCACACTCCGGCCGTGCGGATGCTTTCGCCCATCTGCTCGGCCACGCCGCCCACCCAGGTCAGGTCGCCTGCGGGGATGGTCTCGTCGAGGCCGGTGGCCCGGGCCAGGTCCCAGCCGTGGACCACCAGGTCGAAGCAGTAGAAGCTGTCGATGGTCTTGCCGAGGTCGGTGCGGCCGAAGTGCCCGTCGTACTCGCGGCTCACGAGAGCCGGGTCGTTCAGGATCTCCTGCATGCCATCGCGCGTGGCCGCCCACGCGGCCACCGGGTCGTCGTCGACGGACGGCGGCTCCGGCAGTTCCAGATCGACGACGGTGACGATGTAGCGCTGCGTGTCGATCACGTGCCGCACGACGTCGCGGGCCGTCCAGCCGTCACACGGGGACGCGTCGTCCCAGCGTGCGGCGGGTACGGATTCGACGCGCTTCGTGAACTTCGCGGCGAGGTCGCGGTAGTGGGCTGCGGGGGTTTCGGTTGTCGAGGTCATGCTGCCGATTCTTCTCCCGTCCCGCGTCCGAGGGCTTGAACATTTCCGACATCGACGACAGATTCCGTTCCGTGCCAGTCGGGGGCCTCACTGGTGAGGAGGTCGGACGGGGTGAGCGAGGAGATCCGCCGGCATTCCCGCGACAGGTGCGCTTGGTCGCTGTAGCCGGCGGTGGCGGCGAGTTCGGCGAGTCCGGTCCGCGTCCCCGATTGCGCCAGCGCCATGAACCGTTGCAGCCGCAGGATTCCGCGGAGGGTCGCGGGCCCGTATCCGAACGCGTCGTTGCATCGCCGCTGCAGTTGCCGCTCGGTGACCGAGGCGGCGTCGGCGAGCGCGCCCACGTTCCACGAATGCCGGGCGAGCGCCTTCCGGACGGTGCCGATCAGAGGGTCGGCTTCCGGTCCGCGGGTTCGCCACGCGCGCACGGCGTTCTCGAACAGGGCGATGCGTTCCGCGTAGCCGGGAGCGTTGTCGAGCCGGTCGGTCAGTTTCCGTTCCCACGTGGACCCGAGCACGTCCCCGAGACCGACCCGGATGTTGCGGACCTCGGCCGCCGACGTCCGCAGCAGATGCGAGGCGGCACCGGGACGGAAACGGACGCCGACGGATTCGGTGCCCGGCGGCAGCGCGAAAGACCAGGCCCTGGTTTCGGGACCGCACACGCGGATTCCCACACCCGGGATCCACAGGATGTCCATGCACGCGTCCGGCACCAGCAGATGCTCGCCCTGTGTCCGCGCGGACCACCCGCACACCAGGGTGCCGGTGAGGTCGGGCGACGGTGCGGTCGGCGTGTACCAGCCCATGCCCAGGAGCCTAATCACGGATACCGACACGTGCGGGCCGGTCACATCGCCCGAAGTGCCCGCACCGGCACGCAACTCGAGGTGAACTGTATGCACGGGTCCGCAGAGGTTCCCCGGAGGCCCGCCACTTCGCCGTCACAGAGAACGAGGACTCCATGAGACGAACATGGGCGCTGGCAGCGATCGCCGCCGTCAGCCTGACCTTCTCGAGTTGCGCCTACGACAGCACCGATTCCGGCGACACGGGCGGCAACGCCCCGGTGTCTCCGACGCCGACGTCCCCGCCCGCCGCGCCCGGCACACCCGTCCTGAAGATGGGACCGACGACGCTCGGCGAGGTGATGGTCGACGACGGTGGTATGACGGTCTACGTGTACGACAACGACGAGGTCGGCTCCGGCGCCAGTTCGTGCCGGGACACGTGCCTGCAGTCGTGGCCGCCGGTCACCACCGTCACCGAGAACCCGACCGTGCAGGGGTTGCAGGAAGTCGTCATCGACACCATCCCGGCGGCGGACGGCACCCATCAGCTGACCGTGAACGGCCGCCCCGTGTACCGCTACAAGGACGACAACGAACCCGGGGACGCATTCGGTCAGGCGGTCGGCAGCGTGTGGTGGACCCTCGACTCCGCAGGCAACCCGGTCACGACAACTGCGGGCGGCGAGTAGCGCGGTCGATCCTCAGGTGGACGGTGACGGTCAGCGCTGCCGACAGGACGGCAGCGAACCACAGGGCGTCCAGCCCGATCCAGTGGTGCGCGAGGGCGCCCGTCACCGCGCCCACCACCAGGCCGGCCCACAGTGCGAAATGTCGTAGCCACGCCCACCGCGGCCCACCGAACAGTGCCCCGGCCAGTCGATGTCCCATCTTCACGAGCGCGCCCGTCATGTAGGTGAGACCGATGGTCACCTCGCCGTCGCGCTGGAAGAAGGAGTTCTCGGCGCCCATCGCGAGCAGCATCGCGCCGACGGCTACCGTGCTCGCCCCGACGGTCGCGGCCACCGCGCCCGCGATGAGCAGTCCCGACACGACCGCGAGCACCGTCGTCCGGACGGGCAGGCGCCGTCGCTCGGACAGGTGCACGACCACGGCACCCAGGGCGCAGCCGAGGACGAACATGCCGATCACCGCGGCAGCAGTCGCCGCGTGCGCCCACTCGGCGTCCGCGAACCCGACACTGAACCGGGTGAGATTGCCGCTCATGAACGCGACGAAGAACCCGCCGAGCGTGATGAATCCCAGCGCGTCGACGTAACCGGCCAGCGTGGACAGCACCACCGCCAGCGCGAGCGTCCGCTTGCTGTCGTCGATCGGCACACCCACATCAAACACCGCAGCCGACGACAGTGGCCCCCGATCCGGAGATCGGGGGCCACTGTGGCGTAGGTCAGGCGCTCACGACGCCTGGCTCAGGACGTCCCGAGGGCGGGCGCCAGCGTGTTGGCCCAGGACTCGTGCAAGCGGTCCTGCCAGTAGTTCCACGTGTGGAGACCGTCGTCGGTGATGTGGGTCTGCAGCTTGGCGCCGGCGCGCTGCACCGCGGGCACGAAAACCTTGCTGCTCAGACCGGAGGCGGTCTCGAGGGGGACCGTCTGCGAGAACTTCACCGGGTCGAACGAGGCGCTGTCCGGGTCGACGGTCGGATCGCTCGCCGTCGAGCCTGCGCCGGACGAGATGTAGACGGACTTGCCGCGCAGCGCGCCGACGTTGAGCAGCGGGTCGTTGCGAAGCCACGCAGCCGACGGCCAGAAGCCCCACATGTTCAGCGCGTTGCCGCCCATCTGGGCGACCGAGACCTGGATGCCCTGCGCGAAGCCGGGCGAGCTGGCCGTCGGGTATCCGCTGTAGGACGCGACCGCCTTGTAGAAGTCGGGGCGGTGCGTGGCGAGGTTCAACGCGGAGGTGCCGCTCATCGACAGACCCGCGACCGCGTTGTTCACCCCGTCGCTGCCGAATTGGGAAGCCATCACCGGAGGCAGCTCATTGGTCAGGAACGTCTCCCACTTGACGCGGCCGAGCTTCGGGTCGTCGCGCTGCCAGTCGGAGTAGAAGGTGCCGCCGCCGCCGAACGGGATGACCACGTTGACGTGCTTGCCGGCGAAGAAACTCTCCACGTCGGTCTCGATCAGCCAGCCGTTGTTGTCGTCCGGTGCCCGCAGACCGTCGAGCAGGTACAGGGTCGGCGCGGGACCACCGCCCGCGGCCTTGAGCACCTTGACGGGAATGTCCTTGTCCATCGACGGTGAGTACACCGAGATCAGGGCCGAGTCGGCGTGGGCGACGCCCGTTCCGGCCAATACGGACACGAGGCCCGATGCCAACACTGCGACCAGGCCCACGATCAGTGCGCGGGTGCGACGAATCGCCATACGAATGTCCTTTTATCTCGAATCGACACACAGCACAGCGAACGCTGCACCGCCGACGATAACAGGAAGATAACGGGTTGCGCCTGCTGTGGCCAGGACTTTCGGATCCGACAGCCGGTCGGTCGTCGCTCGGAGACAGAAAAAAGAAACCCCTGCGAACCGCTTCTCAGCAGTTCACAGGGGTTCCTGTGGCGGAGGATAGGGGATTTGAACCCCTGAGGGCGTTAACCCAACCCGCGTTCCAGGCGAGCGCCATAGGCCACTAGGCGAATCCTCCGTGGAGGAGCATACCCAACGACGGCGGCTCACCGTTAAACGGCCAGGTAGCCGCCCGTTCTAGGCCCACTTCAGCTGGGTAAGGGCGTGCTCGGCGAGGGGGACGGACCGGTCGCAGGACGTGTCCGGGTTAGCGGTGGCGTCGAGACCGAATTTGGTCTCGATCGACAGGGTGCCCGCATCGGTCGTGATCTCGAGGATGCACTGGTATTTGCTCTCGGCGAGCGCGCGCCCCTCGAGTCCGCCGACGTCGATCGTGCGCAGCGGGTCGACCGGTTCCGGCGCGCTCGTCGTGGTGATCGTCACGGTGTTCAGCGCCTCGGGCTTACCCCACGTGCAGGCGCGACGTTCGGGACTGTCGGTGGCGGTGCCCTCGCCGGCGCCTGCCGTGAGAAGCGGTGCGAGCGTCGCATCGTCCGCGAGCGTGCACGGCTCGGCCGCGTCCCAGCTCACCGCGTCCGAGGTGGCTGCGTCGTCGCTGCCTCCGCCGCATGCCGACAGTGCTGCCACGACGGCGGCGAGTGTCACCGCGTGTGCTGTCCTTCTGAGTTTCATCCCGATCCTTTGCCGACGGTGGCCGAATGCGGGGGCGACGGTAACACTGGCCGTGGTCAGAGGTGCGGCGTCGGGCGCGGACCGGGGTGGATCCCGACCACGGCTCAGGGCCGTCTACACTCTGTGGTGGATCCCGCGCGGCGCGCATCCTGTGAACTCCCCCAGGGCCGGAAGGCAGCAAGGGTCAACGGGCTCTGCCGGGTGCGCGGGGTCCCCTATCTTTCGCATACCCGACCCACGACGTCGGTGAGAGGCCGCTCCTGATGACCAACCAGACCCAGATCGGGTTGATGAGCCATGAGGAACTACTTTCGGAGCACGAGCGCCAGACTGCGAGTTACGCGCAGCTGAAGACGGAGAAGCTCACGCTCGACCTCACTCGCGGCAAGCCCTCGCCCGAGCAGCTGGATCTGTCGGCGGCGCTGCTGACACTGCCCGGTGACGGCGACTTCCGCGACGGCAACGGCACCGACACCCGCAACTACGGCGGGCTCACCGGACTGCCGGAGCTGCGCGCCATCTTCGGTGAACTGCTCGGCATCCCCGTCGAGAACCTGCTCGCCGGCAACAACGCCAGCCTCGAGATCATGCACGACAACGTCGTGTTCGCCCTGCTGCACGGCACCCCCGACTCCCCGCGCCCGTGGTCGCAGGAGGAGAAGGTCAAGTTCCTGTGCCCGGCGCCCGGTTACGACCGCCACTTCGGGATCACCGAGACCTACGGCATCGAG
This sequence comes from Rhodococcus sp. A14, assembly GCF_011603105.1. NCBI lineage: Bacteria > Bacillati > Actinomycetota > Actinomycetes > Mycobacteriales > Nocardiaceae > Rhodococcus > Rhodococcus sp. A14. Next base: position 137,223 of record NZ_JAAOQS010000008.1, read on the forward strand.
ATGATCCCGGTGCCGATGCGCCCGGACGGCCCCGACGTCGGCGTCATCTCCGAGCTGGTGGCGAACGATCCGCAGATCAAGGGTCTGTGGGCCGTTCCCAACTACTCCAACCCGACGGGCGCGGTGTACTCGGAAGAGGTCACGCGGACGCTGACGTCGATGCCGACCGCCGCCCCCGATTTCAGGCTGTTCTGGGACAACGCCTACGCCGTCCACCCGCTCGTCGGCGAGACGGCGCCGTCGCTGGACATCCTCGGGATGGCCGCGGAGGCGGGTAACCCCAACCGGCCGCTCGTGTTCGCGTCGACGTCGAAGATCACGTTCGCCGGTGCGGGCGTCAGCTTCTTCGGTTCCTCGACCGCGAACCTGGCCTGGTACCAGAAGTACCTCGGCAAGAAGAGCATCGGTCCCGACAAGCTGAACCAGCTGCGGCACCTGCGGTTCTTCGGTGACGCCGACGGTGTGCGCGCCCACATGGAGAAGCACCGCGAGATCCTGGCGCCGAAGTTCGCGCTCGTCCTGAAGATCCTCGAGGACCGTCTGGGGGCGTCGAAGGTGGCGTCGTGGACGGAGCCGAAGGGCGGCTACTTCATCAGCCTGGACGTCGTCGAGGGCACCGCGAAGCGCGTCATCGCCCTGGCGAAGGACGCGGGGATCGCGCTCACCGCCGCCGGATCGGCCTTCCCGTACGGCGTCGACCCCGAGGACAAGAACATCCGGCTCGCGCCGAGCTTCCCCTCGATGGAGGATCTGGACAAGTCGATGAACGGTGTCGCGACGTGCGTGCTGCTCGCGGCCACCGAATCGCGCCTGGACCTGCCGAAGTCCTAGCAGACGACGTCTGGCCGCTCACCCTTCCCGGGTGAGCGGCCGGACGTGTCTCTACATCCTGGCGTAGCGCGCCATCACGAAGCTGTACAGCCCGTACGCGGCGATGCCCAGTCCGGCGAGGACCAGGAGGAACTGCCCGAACGGCGCCGAGCCCAGGGTCTTCACCGCGCCGTCGAGGCCGGTGGCCTTGGACGGGTCGGCGTTGACGACCGCCACGATCACCAGCACGCCCGCGCCCGCGATGACGAGGCCCTTGGCCACGTAGCCGACCACTCCGAGGGGTTCGACGAGCTTCGACGGGGTGCCCTTCAGGTCGTCCAGGAAGTTCTTCGACGCCCCCTTGTAGATGTGGTAGCCGCCGATCGCGATGGCGACGAGACCCACCACCACGAGAAGAATCTTGCCTCCCCCGGACTCCATGAGGCGTGCACTCATTCCGGCGTTCTGCTGACCGCTCGACTTCCCGCCGCCGCTCGCGAACTGGTATGCCGAGAAGGCGAACGCGAAGTAGACGACGGCGAGGCCGAACGCCTTCGCGCGGTCCAGCAGGGACGTGTCGTCGCCGTCGCCCCCGGAATTCTCGGTGACGTGGGGGCCGAGGACGGTCTCGGCGAGCCGCCACAGCGCCATCGCGATGAACGCGACCATCGCCACCCACAGCACGAACCGGCCACCGGGTTTGGCGGCCAGGGCGCCGAGGGCCCCGGACTGATCGGCGTTGCCGCCGGTGCCGAACGCCAGCTGAATGATGATGTACGCGATCAGCAGGTGGACGAAACCGCTCATCACGTGGCCGGCGCGCGCGACCCGTTCGAAAGTGTTGCTGTCGGTTGCCCTGTCGACGGCGCGGCTCATCCCGTTGGCTCGATTCGTTTCGTTCTGGGCCATCGGGTGTCCTTCGGGTTGTGCGAACGGACCGGAGTCCCTGTGACGTAGAGGTACCCGATATGGGCCGCGCCGACACGGGATGAGCGTTATCGCACTGTGTTCGTGACCCGGTCGATCAGGTTGGACGCGCTGTAGTAGTCGAGGCGGAAGCTGTCCTTCCCGAGCCCGATCACCTGTTTCTTCTCCACGGACGGCGTCTCCCGCAGCGTCGGATCGGCGAGGAACCTGTCGGCGTCCGCTGCTTCACCGATCACGATGAACGTGGTGTTGCCGGGCACCGCTCGCGGCAGGTTCTCCTGCCCGGCCGGCACGACGTCCTTGCGGCCGGCCATGATGCCCTTGTCGGCGGCGGTGAGGTCGGCGGGCAGCTCGGCGAGCGAGAATCCGAGGCGTTCCAGCAGGATGCCCTGCGCCGATTCGGCGGTGAAGATCCGCGACTCCTCCGGCGAGTTGTACGCGAGCACATTCACCGGGTTCGCCGCAGCGACCTTGTCGCCCAGCGCCGACTTGGCGTCCTCGAGCTGCTGGTCGAACTTCGCGACGAGGGCGTCGGCCTGTGCCTCGGCCCCGATTGCCGCGGCGATCTGTCCGCTGAGGTCCTGCCACGACTGGTCGTCGTATCGCAGCACCACGACGGGCGCGATCTGCCTCAACGTGTCCACCTGATCGAGCGCCGAGTCGCCGCCGGTGGCGGACACGAAGATGAGGTCCGGATCGGCGGCGGTGATCTTCTCGACGTTGGGTTCTCCCTGGTACAGCGTGTCGACGCCGCGCTCGGCGGCGATGTCCGCCCACTGCGTGAACAGACCGTTCTCGTCGGTCACGTCGCTGGCTCTCTGCGCGCCGGTGCCGATCAGGGGAGCGTCGAGGGCGAGCAGTGAGCCGGTGAGGGTGACACTGGTGGACACGATCCGCTCGGGCTGCTGTTCGAGCGTGATGCTGCCGGTCTCGTCGCTGACGGTGCGCGGCCAGCTCTGGTCGGACGCGGCGGTGGTGCCGGTGGTCGCGGCGTCGGAATCGGGATCGGACGAGCACGCGGCAGCGCCGATCCCGACGGCGAGGACAGCGACGGCTGCCAGTGAGCGACGAAGTTTCACGGTAAGACTCTCTTTCGCACGGGTAAGCAACTAATTTAGGCTAGCGTTACCTACATTCGAATGGGGAAGTGGATGCTGCAACGAGTGCCGGGACCCGAGCGTCGCGTCGTACGCGTACGGTCGATCGACGACCTGACGCGTGACGGCGTCCCTGCGTCTGGGACCGTCTCGCCGCCGCGGGCAGTCCCCTGATCGAACCGGACGGGGCAGACCCCGGCTGTGTGATCGCGACGTTCTGCTGGCGGGATCCGGACGGCGAGGAGCGCACGTCGCGCACGCGGCACGTCTACCTCGACGCCAACGGAATCACCGACCGCTCCCGCCTGGAACAGGCCGCGCTGTCGCGGCTACCCGGCACCGACCTCTGGTCCCTGTCGATCGAGGTCCCCGAGAAGTGGCGCGGCGCTTACCGTTTCATCCCCCGCACGGAAACAGCGACGGTTCCCGGCGACACCCCGGGCTGGCAGTGGTGGCGGAGCGTGCCCGCCGACGCGCAGTCCGACCCGTTCAACCCACTGCCGACGCGGGTGGTGCAGATCGGCGACAGCTCCGAGGCCGTGATGCCGGCGGCGCCCGTGCAGCTCTGGTGGACGGACCGGCCGGGCCGCGGCGTGCTCCACGAGACGACGTTCACACTGTCGGGCACGCGCCGGTCGGTGTGGGTCTACGAACCGCCCGGACTCACCGCCCGGAACCGTCCGGTCGTGGTGGTGCTGGACGGCCGGACGTGGGCGGCCGACCTGCCGATCGCGGGCTCCGTCGACGCGCTCGCACGTACGGGGCACCGGGTTCCGCTCGTCGTGATGGTCGACAGTGTCGGACCCGAACTGCGTTCCGAGGAGCTGGGCTGCAGTGCCGCGTTCGCGTCCGGTCTCGCCGGCGAACTGCTTCCGTGGCTGCGGCGGGAATGGGGTGCCACCGACGATTCCGCGTCGACAATCGTGGCCGGCTGCAGCCTGTCCGGATCGTTCTGGTGGCCCGGCTCGGGGCCGGGAGTCCCGTTCCAGCACCGCGTCCGCGTCGCGGCCCCGTCGAACAGCCGGTTCAGCGTGGAGGTCGGGACACTCGAATGGATGCTCGTCGAACCCAACCGCGAGGTGCGCGACCTCTTGGTCGGCACCGGCCACGACGTGCGGTACCGCGAGTTCTGCGGGGGCCACGACGTCCTGCACTGGCGCGACGGTCTGATCGCCGGCGTGGCCTCGATGCTGGAGCGTACCGACCGGTAATGCAGTGATGTGGATAACTCTGTGAATAAACCGCGCGTCGAGGTGAAGGGCGCACCCGCCCGATCGTGGGATGGCAGGATCAGAGCATGGCACGCACGCTGAATCTGGTAGGGGATCCGGACGCCGACGCACTTCTGGCGAGTGATCCGCTGGCGTTGCTCATCGGGATGTTGCTCGATCAGCAGGTCACGATACCCTTGCAGTCGTGACCGAACCGAGTCAGAGACTACGCGCAATCGTCGGCGCTCGTGTGTCAGTGGTCCAGGGACCACAGAAGGTGTCGCACCTGGCCCAGCTCGAAACCGCCACGAAGTGGGCGGATGCCAGAGGATACGAGATCGTTGGATCGTTCGAGGATCTCGGCGTGTCGGCCGAGAAGCGCCCAGAGGACCGGCCAGACCTCGGGCCGTGGCTGACCGAAGAAGGCGCGGCCAAGTGGGACGTGATCGTCTGGTCGAAGATGGATCGGGCTTTTCGGTCGACCCGGCATTGTGTCGACTTCGCACGGTGGGCCGAGGAGCGGCAGAAGGTCGTAGCGTTCGCCGACGACGGGCTGACGCTCGACTACCGGCCCGGAGTGGCCAAGGGCATCGACTCGATGATGGCCGAGCTGTTCGTCTACCTCGGGTCGTTCTTCGCCCAGCTCGAGCTGAACAGGTTCAAGACCCGCGCCCAGGACTCCCACCGGGCGCTGAGGCAGATGGATCGGTGGGCGTCCGGTGTCCCTCCACTCGGGTTCAAGGTGATCGATCACCCCAGCGGCAAGGGCAGGGGCCTTGCCACCGACGAGGTCGGTAAGGCGCTGCTCCAGGCGATGGCGGCACGCCTGCTCGACGGCTGGTCGTACATCCGGATTGCAGCGTGGTTGAACGCCGCGTACACCGATCCGCGGTGCGCCGACGAGCACGTCCCCGGCTGCGAGTGCCGGGACGCTGGGGCACTGACGAACATGGACCGGGCTCGAGTGGCCAAGGGCAAGCCCGCGAAGGCTCGCCCGTGGACGGTAAACACCGTGATCGACGGGCTGACCTCGCCGCGTACGCAGGGGTTCAAGATGACCGGGCGCGGTAAAGCGTCCAGGATCGTCCTGGACTCCGAGGGTGAGCCGATCATGCTGGCGGATCCGACGTTCGACGCTGGCACCTGGCGGCAGATCCAGGAAGCTGCCGCACTCCGCAAGATCAACCAGCGGGTGCCGACGTTTACGTCAAACCCGATGCTGGGTGTCGGTGTGTGCGGCTGCCAAGGGTGCCCCGCCTGCGGCGATGGCGGCGGTTGCGGGGCCACGTTGGCCCAGCAGAAGTCCAGGAACACGACGGTGTCAGGCCAGGTCAACGAGCACCGGTACTACCGGTGTGGACGTACCCCGCTGAACTGCAACGGAACCACGATCAGGGCCGACGACGCCGATGCGTCTATGGAGCGGATGTTCCTCGATCGGTGGGGAGACCAGAAGGTCACTCGACGCGTGTTCGTCCAAGGTGAGGATCACGCCGCCGAGCTGGAACAGGTGAGCGCAACCATCGACCGGTTGCGGATGGAGTCCGACGCCGGTCTGTTGACGACGCCGGACGATGAGCGGCTATGGCTCGAGCGGATGAAAGCTCAGGTGGCCAAGCGCGACCAGCTCGCGGCCACACCGTCGCGAGCGTCCGGGTGGGTGTCCGAGGAGACCGACCAGACGTATCGGGAGGTCTGGCCGGACGCCGACCGGCGTCAGCTCATGATCGACCACGGTGCGCGGTTCGTCCTGTACCCGACAAGGCCAGAGGGCGGATTGCGTCAGATGGCAATGCTCATGCCCCAGGGCGTCGCCAGCTTGCCCGATGACTTGAACCTCGACGACCTGCCCGAGCCTGACTTGGTTTCGATCGAGTTCGGCGAGCCCGAGGAGTGACCGGGCACCGGGGCCGGCCAAAAAACACGGCAGGCCCCGACGCACTTGGATCACCTGAATCCTGGAGCCAACACCTCCAGGTGAGAGGCTCGTACTAGTACCTGACGTCCACGCTGAGCGACGTTCTAGCGGTTTGGGTACCTGTGGTACCCCTGTGGCATTCAGGCGCTGACGGCGCAATGACGACTAGTGAGCCCGCTCACACAAGCAGGTGCGAGCCTGCGAGTAACGCCTATCTATCTAGTGAGGGAGTGAGCCCTCGGCGGCTCACCCGTCGTGAGCCCGGTCACAGATGACCGGCTGACTCCGATATTCGCTCGTACTTATCTAGTGAGGGCACGACCCGGAGTCGTGACCCTGGCCACACCTCAGGGTGTGGGCCGGAAAGTGTCCCCTACTTACATATGAGGCCCTAAGAAGGCCCGACTGACTCCAGACCGGCCCTCATGGCTGGTCGTGGGTATCGGGTGAACTGCGCCACACTCTGAGGTGGCGGCTGGAAAGTGTCCCGTATTTACATATGAGGGCCTGATAGGCCCTAGGGGAGCCGCACCGGCGGCTGACCTATTTTAGTGAGTTGCCTCACAATCTACGGTTGAGCTTGAAAAATTACCCCTACTTATATATGTAGGGCCTGAAGAGGCCCCCTGAGATCCGCAGTCGCGGATCCTCCTAGCGTAGTGAACTAGGACACACTGGGGGGATCCTGCTTGCAAAGTACCCCTATATATATTATGAGGGCCTAAGAGGCCCTCTAAGAGCGCCCATCAGGCGCTCCACCTCCTAGACCGGCCCTCAGGGGCGGTCATCAGTCATCGGGCAGCCGCAGCTGCCCTACTTGACATCCCCAATCTTGCGAGCTTGAGCCCGACCGTGGTCGGTGCTCGCCGCATCCGGGTGTTCACCAGGCACCCGGAGGTCGGTCGGTGTAGTTCTCTCCTCCGCCGACCGCCTGAACTTCCCGAGGACTACTCGGGTGGCCCGCTGCTTCATCAGCGGGATAAGTACCAGTGTGCTGGTGCGAAGTTGACGGCTGGTCACCGTCTGTCTCTGTGAGAGATGAACTGTTGGTGGAGTTCCCCCGGCCTGTGCTCAGCGCGGGTCGGGGGTCTTCTTTTGACCCAGAACCCATAGCCCTACCCGATCCCGAAGGAGGTGGCAGTCATGCCCGCCCACCGTTGTACCCGCCACGTCCACCGAGGACCCGAGGACTACCGGCCCGATGGCCGGACCTGCATCCACTGCAGCCGCGAGGCTCAGCAGCGTTACCGCGCTCGCTGCCGAGACGCGTTGCGAACACTGAAGGACCAGGCCGATCAGGCCTGAGCTTCACCCATGAACGTCCGGCCCAGGTGGCCGGGCTAAACAACCCACGATGGAAGGAACCCCATGTTCGACATGGACCAACTGCCCAATGAGGCACTCGAATACATCATCCGGCTCCGCAAGGAAGCCGCCCAGTACCGGGACCAGCGAAACACCGCACGCAAGCAACTGGCCGAACTCCGAGATGAGTGGGAACAGTTGTCGGCTGACGCCGCCGATCTGTGGCGGGGGACCAACCCCCGCAGTGGCGAGCCGCTGCGGGTTTCCCATGGCTAGCCGAAACCCAGTCCAGCACCACGGAGGCCTAGTGGGAACCAACCCTGACGGCACCCGGCTGTATGCCTCGGTGCCGATGACGCTGGCTCGGGATGGCCAGCTAACCGCCGCTGCCCGATCGGTGGCCATCTACGTCTGGTCTCACGACGAGAAGTTCAGCCAGTCCCGGAACGACATCGCCGAGAAGCTCGGCATGAGCGTGAACACCGTAGGTAAGGCGCTCGCCGACCTGCAGGCTCACGGCTGGATGGTCCGTGAGGTCCACGGCAGAGGCTCCGAGACCTGGCACCTGCAGATGTCCAATACGCCGTTCACCCCGGATCGGATCCGGGCACTCGGCGGTGCCCGACTAGATCAGAAATTGATCCAGTCTGAGGGGACTGGATCAGAAACTGATCTACCTACTAGATCAGAAACTGATCTACCTACTAGATCAGAAACTGATCTACATAGAAGTAGAAGGAGAAGTGCACCAGAAGTGCACTTCATCAGTAGTGCAAGCACTGATCAGGACGAGACCGGCCATGAGAGCCGTTCTCTTGCGGTTGAGGGTTCAGAACCAACTGCAGAGAATCGGCCGGCCAAAAGCAGGCAGGCCGAACCTGACCCTGAACCTGCATCTGCTGGTGCCACCGAGGCACCCGAGGAGAACCGGCCTATCGGCCTCCACTCGCTGACTGCATCTGCACCGGTCGGTGTCGACACCGACCCGTTCGCCAGCGAGCCCGCATGGCGAGCTGAGGCAGCCGCCAGCGAGGAGCGAGCGGCACGCCAGCTCGAGCCTGCACGGCACCGGATCGCGGATCCGTTCGCGAGCTGACTACAACTTGACATCCCCCAACCGAGGCCCCGCCAACACCGGGGCCTTTTTGCTGCCCGGACCAGGGCAGCGACAACACCAGAGGAGAGAGAACACATGGACGCACTGACCAAGGCAGTCGCACGAGCTGCAGAGCACGGAGGCCCGGAGCGGGTCTGGAACGTCGGCCCTGACGCCGCCGTCCGCTTCAGCCGTGGCCAGGGCCACCCGTTCGACGGTCTCACCGTCACCACGTGGATCGAGGACTGATGAGCGCCTACAGCCGCCCCGAGACGTTCGAACAGTGGTGGGAACGGCACGGCCAGCCCTACGAGGCTGCCGTGAACGAGGGAGGCGGCACGCCGTGGCCGCTGGATCCCGAGAAACGAGCTGAGACCGCCAAGCGGCTCGGTCTCCCTGAGAACGCAGACCCGATGGAACTACGTCGGGCTCTCTGGTCGCGGAGGTACGCCCGATGACCAACACCACCAAACGCTGCACGAAGTGCGACATCACGAAGGTGGTCGGGGAGTTCTACCGGAACAAGTCCAGCCGCGACGGTCTGTATTCCCAGTGCAAGACCTGCAAGAACGTCGCTGTGGCTAAGAGGCGCACGGATAACCGGGGCGAGTATCTGGCGCGGAAGCGTGAGTACACGCGCGAGAGGACAGCCGCAGATCCGATGTTTGCCAGGTTGAACAGGGGAGCGACCAGGGCACGGACTCTCGGCAACCCGGTCGAGACGTTCACCTCGGACGATCTACTCGCCTACTGGCGGTCGGTCGGTATCGACCCGACCCGGTGCTTCTACACCGGGGAGCTGCTGGGCGATGACTTCCACCTAGACCACATGACGCCGCTCTCACGAGGCGGTGCCCACGCCGTCTGGAACCTCGTTCCCTGCGCGCCTGAGGCCAACAACTCCAAGCAGGGCCAGACCGCCGACGAATACACGAACCGAGAGGTAGCAGCATGAGCACCCACGAAACCACGACATCGATTCCCGGCCCTGAGGGCAACGCTGATGGAGTTTCTATCGATTCGGCTACCAGTACGCCGGAAACGAATAATGAGCCCCAGAAGGGCAATCGTGAGGCTCGGTACCGCACCGAGCGGAACGCTGCCCGCGAGGAGCTGGCGACCGCCAACGCTCGCATCGAGCGGGTCCAGCGAGCCGAGGTCGAGCGACTGGCAGCAGACGCAGGCCTCAGCCACGCGTCGGACGTGTTCACGATGTCGGGCAACGAGCTGGCCGACTACCTGACCGAGTCGGGAGACGTCGACCCCGCCCGCGTGGCGGCTGATGTCGCCGCCGTCCTGGCCGAACGGCCTGGCCTGCGGAAGAACGCCCCCGCGTTCGATCCATCCCACGGCACCGGAGGCACCAAGCCGAAGCCACAAGCCCCGTCGTGGGGATCGATGTTCCAGTGACTTTGAACGCTGCAGTCTGCGGCTGCGCGTTCGCATAAAGGGGCTGTGCCCCAACAGGATTCGGTCTGTGACCGTCTCCTGAGCAATCACCCATCAGGGCCTCTGGCAACGAGCCAGGGGCCTTTTTCATGTCCACAGGAGGACACATGGCAGTACTGAATTCCGGCCTCGAGAACGCTTTCACCCCCGAGGACTACGGCAAGCTCGTCGACGCCGAGGTCGACGCTAAGTCGGTGGCCTTCCAGGCCGCGACCGTCGTCGACACCGACAAGCACCAGGTACGTTTCCCGATCCTGGTCTCGGATCCGGCCACCGGCTGGTACGCCGAGAACACCCCGATCACGCTGGTCGACCCGGACACCAACGAGATCGTCGTGATCCCGTCGAAGGTCGCAGGCCTCACCCAGGTCTCGAACGAGGCGGTCGACGACACCGACCCTGCGGTTGCCGCGATCATCGGCCAGGCGCTCGCCCGCGACATCGCGAAGAAGACCGACGTTGCGTTCTTCGGCAACACCGTGGCCAACGGCCCGAGCGGTCTGCTCTCGGTCGCTGGCGTCCAGGTCGTCGACACCGGTGCCGCCTGGACCACGCTCGACCACTTCCACCAGGCGAAGCACCAGGCCATGGCCGAGGGTGCCGAGCTGACCCATATCGTCCTGGCCCCGGACGTGGCACTGGCCCTGGCGAAGGCGAAGACGGGCACCGGCTCGAACCAGGGCCTCCTCGAGACCGTCGACGACGGAATCAAGCTCGCCGGTCTGATCGCGCTGGTCTCGCCTGCGGTCACCGCTGGCAACGCCTGGGCGCTGGATTCCTCGCAGGTGATGACCGTTCGTCGCAAGGGCACCACGGTGACCACCTCGACGGATGCAGCGTTCGGCTCGGACGCTACGCAGATCCGCGCTGTCTCCCGAGTCGGGTTCGGCTTCGCCAACCCCGCTGGCATCGTCCGCCTGCACGATGCCGCCTGATGTCAACTTGACATCCCCAGGAACGGACCTGGATCCGTTCCCTGACAACTGAATACGCCGCTGGGGGGTCGTTCTACGGGACGGCCCCCTGGTGGTTTCCAGACCCCCGAGGAGAGATGAGAGCCCGCCATGGCCGAGAACAACCGCACCCGCAAGGACCGCAGCCCGAAAGCATGCCCCCGCGAGGGCTGCCCCGGCATGAGTTTTGACGGGGAGAAATACTGCAGCCTCACCTGCCGATCGATCGCATACGAGCTGGAGAACACCCAGCGGGTCTGCGAGTACATCGGGGATACCCCGCTGACCACCGAGCTATGGACCGAGGCTGTCGCCCTCGGTGACGCCTGCAGCCGGTACCTGCAGCTGGGGTACCAGCTCCGCATGCTGGCGCTGGACTCAGGCATCACCCCCAAGCAGTGGCAGGAGATCCGAAAGGGACGAGGCACCGCTAGCTAGGAGTCGCCCGGTACTACTCCGAGTGCCCCTCGACTACGACAGGCTCAGGCTGCTGCAGCTTCAGGAACTCCGAGCGTGGCAGAGCGCACGGGACAGGTAGATCCTCGAGTATGTCCTGGTCAGAGGCGGATGCTGCAAAGAACGCATCGAGGCCGTCGAGGGCCTGCCCCTGCTCGTTGTTGTCTGTTGTCTGCATCAGCACAGCGAACCACACACAGCCACACACACAGGCCCCACACACACCACCCAGGGCTGTATGCCCAGGGGTACCCAGGCCCCCGAGCCGAGGTAGCTCGGGTGAGGTCGAGTCGAGTCGAGTCAGTTGGTCTAGGCCCTGAGGCTGAGGCCGAGGGGGTTGGGCCGGGGCTCGGGTGGGTGAGGCCCAGGCCCCTCTAGGCCTGGGAGGTCTGGCCTCTGCTCGGGCTCGGGTCGGTTGGTGTCGAGTCTCTCTGCTTGTGGGCTGGGCTGAACCAGCACCGCGGCACACGTTTACGC
>NZ_JAAOQS010000090.1:0-38518 GCF_011603105.1 Rhodococcus sp. A14
CTCCGGCTCCGGAATCCGGATTTGCGACGCCGTCTGGATCGGCGCTTCGACGGCCTCGGACGGAGGCGGCGGGAGCGTCGCCGGCGACGGCGTGGCCACCTCGGTCATGACCGGCGACTCGGTGGTGAGTTGTGTGGTCACCGGCTGCGACGAGCCCTCGGTGCGTGCCAACAGGTTCTTGCCGTACCCGAGTCCGAGACCGATCACCGCCACCACGGCGAGCGCGCTGCCCGCCAGCGCGGCCCCCCGGATCTGGGGCTTGGCCACCTGCTGACTCGGCGGCGGCGCCGCGGCGCTCAGCCAGGACGGAGTACTCGACGGCGCACCGGTGCGTGCGACGGTCGCGCTCGGCGCCTGGTAGGTGGATACGACTGCGTCCGGTGCGGAGTGCGGCGTGTATGGCGGCGGGAGGACCCTGGCGACCTCGGCGGGTGGCGGCACCACCTGCTGGGCAAGCAGCGCAGCACCCTGTGCCGCAACGAGTTCGGGGTGATCAGGAACGACGACCGGCAACCCGAGCCACGACTGCAGCACCGACCGCACCAGAGGGATGCGTGCACCGCCGCCGATGAGCACCACGGCATCGGGGGTTCGTCCCGACTTCGTGATCACATCGCGGGCGAGGCGCGCCGACGATTCGACGGTGACACCGATCAGCGCGTCGAAGACGTCACGGGACAGCAACAGCAGCCCGCCGTCGCCGGGCACCGCGACGGCGCCGCCGGTGGAGAGCCGCTCTTTCGCCTCACGACAGCGGAGGTCGAGCGCGAGGCCGGCGGCCGCGTCGCCGGGCTCCTCGATCCGCTTGTTCTCCAACTGGTTGTCGCGGATCAGCCGGTCGAAGACGTCTCCGCTCACCGCGTCGGTGCGGACCGTCTCCACCACCTCCCCCGTCGCCCGGTCGACGACGCTCACGGTGAGCCCGGAGCTGCCCAGGTCGTAGAACACGAGCGTCGCATGGTCACCGAGGGCGCCCGAGACGTCGAGGAACTTCAACGCCGCCGAGGCTTCGGTGACGAGCTGGTAGTTGGCGAGTTGCTGCCGGGCCATCGCCGCCTGGACGGCGTCTGCCTGGGCTTCGTCGCGGTAGGCGACCCCGGTGGCGCGGACCGGCCCGGCGTCGGGCGCCCCGGCGAGGACGACGCCGATCGATTCGGCGGCAAGTTCCTCCGGCAGGTCCCGCCCTGCGGCGACGACCTGGGCCCGGAAATCGGGGACGTGCCTGCTCCCGGCGTCGTCACGGTTCACGGAGTCGGGTCGCGCCAAGCGCACAGCGCTCGCACCGACCGACACACCTAGAACCGAACTCATGGGCCGCCTGACTCGACTGTGCACGGGTTCGATCCGGAATCCCCCCACTCCATGGCCCGCAGTCTAGCGAAGCGGTCCGACGGGGCAACCGAGCAACCGTTCGGCGAGAGGCAACTCAGAAGTTGCTCGCGATGATCACTCCCGCGATGCCCGTGCCCAGCGGCACGAACCTGCAGGGCGGCACGATCGTGTGTTCAGGATCGAGCGTGTTGAGAACCAGTTGCTGGGAGAACGGATCGTAGGGCAGGTTGAAATGGCCGGTCTGATCGATCGGGCACAGGTCCTGGACGAGGATGTTGGTGGCGCCGGGGTCGTGCAGCGCGACGTTGGTGTACGGCTGGATCACCTCGTCGTACCGCGTCCCGATCGTGGTGTATTCGACGCCGGGAACGGTGTCACCGCCGGCGTTGAGGGCGGTGAGGAACGGCGATCCCTGCACCTGCTCGGCGAGGGCCTCCGAACCGAAACGCTCGATCAGCTCGCTGCCCCCGGGGACCGACGTCACCGCCGTCGCGATCCCGAAGAACGTCCCACCGTAGGTCGGGGACGCCAGACCGATCCACCGGCTCACGTGGGCCGCGCCGCCGAGCCTGTTGATGTAGTACCGGGCCACCGTCGCGCCCTGCGAGTGCCCGATCACGTCGACCGTCGAGGCGCCCGTGGCAGACAGCACCTGGGCGACGAAACCGTCGAGTTCGTGCGCCCCCTCGGCCATTGTTTCCATCCCATAGTGTTCGGTGCCCGGTCTCTGCCCGTAGTTGAGGGCGAACAGGCAGTAGCCGGCGGACTTCAGTTTCGGGCTCAGCCCGGCCCAGTTCGCGTAGGCACTGCCGTCGCTGCCGTGTACGAGGATCACGGGGTGGGGGTGCGCCGGACCGGGGCGGCACGAGAAATCGTTGATCCCGGGCGGCGCCGAATGCGGATGCTGCTTCGCGTACGAGATGGCCGCGCCGGCGTCGGATTGCGCCGGCCCCGGCAGGGTCGGGACCTCCGCCGCCCGAGCGGGGGCGACACCGAGCGCACAGGCAACGGCAGCCAGGAGTGCGAGTCGGGATCCGTGACGTGCCTTCGACATCGCCAGCCCTCCGTTGCGATTGAGGCTGACGCTACCGGTCCGGCAATCGCGGCGGGCGATCTTTCGCAGCTGTTACCGAACCGCGCGGTCCGATCCGTTCGGTGACCCGGTCGCAACCTGCGCGTCGCAGGTCAGCCCCTGCCCAGCCCCCGGTAGACCCACCCGGCGGCGCGCCAGTCCGCGGCGTCGAGACAGTTGCGGCCGTCGACCATCACCCGGGCCCGGACCACGTCGTTCAGATCCTCCGGTTTCAGGGCCGCGAACTCCGCCCACTCGGTGAGCAGAAGCACGGCGTCGGCGTTGTCGCACGCCTCGACCGCCGATGTCGCGTAGTTCAGCGTCGGGAACAGCCTTCGTGAGTTGTCCAGGGCTTTCGGGTCGTAGACGCTGACCACTGCCCCGTGCAACTGCATCATTCCCGCGACGTTGAGTGCCGGCGAATCACGGACGTCGTCGGATTCGGGCTTGAACGCCGCGCCGAGCACGGCGACGTTGGCGCCGAGCAGCGAACCTCCGCACACCTGCGCCGCCAACTCCACCATCCGGGTGCGACGCCGCATGTTGATGCTGTCGACCTCCCGGAGGAAGTGCAGTGCCTGGTTCGCGCCCAGCTCGCCCGCCCGCGCCATGAACGCGCGGATGTCCTTGGGCAGGCAGCCGCCGCCGAAGCCGAGACCGGCGTTGAGGAAGCGCCGGCCGATCCGCGCGTCGTAGCCCAGGGCGTCGGCGAGTTGGGTGACGTCGGCGCCGGTGGCCTCGCAGACCTCGGAGATGGCGTTGATGAAGGAGATCTTGGTGGCGAGGAACGCGTTGGCCGAGACCTTCACCAGTTCCGCGGTGGCGAGGTCGGTGACCAGGAACGGAATGTCCTCGCCGAGCAGGCGGGCATACAGCTCGCGTAACTCGGTCTCCGCGCGTCCGGGGCGCTGGCGGTCCACTCCCAGCACCATCCGGTCGGGGTGCAGGGTGTCCTCGACGGCGAAGCCCTCCCGCAGGAACTCCGGATTCCACGCCACTTCCACGGCGTCCCCCGCCGGGGCGAGCGCCCGGGCCCGCGCACCCAGATCCGCCGCCGTCCCGACGGGAACTGTCGACTTGCCGACGATGACGGCGGGACGATCGAGCAGCGGCGCGAGAGTGTCGATCACCGAATGCACGTGCCGCAGGTCCGCCGCGTACTCACCCTTCTTCTGCGGGGTGCCGACACCGAGAAAGTGGAGGTCGGCGAACTCGGCGGCCTCGCTGTACGACGTGGTGAAGTGCAGTCGGCCGGCGTCGATGTTCCGGCGCAGAACCTCCCCCAGCCCGGGCTCGTAGAACGGGACCTCCCCGGAGGAGAGCTTCGCCACTTTTCCGGGATCGATGTCGACGCCCAGGACGTCGTGACCCAGTTCCGCCATACAGGCGGCGTGGGTGGCTCCCAGGTATCCGGTTCCAAACACGGTGCAGCGCATGCACCCTTGATAACCAGTGCAGGTGAGCGCGATATTTACCCGACTGATGTTCGAAGCCAACAGTGCGTGTACGAACGGTGCGAGGCGAGACCCTATGCTTCGCCCATGCATGTTCTCTTCGTCTGCACCGGAAACGTCTGTCGCTCCCCAACGGCTGAGCGCCTCGCAGTGGCATACGCCGAGGAGCTCGGGATCACCGATCTGACTGCCGAAAGTGCAGGTACCCGCGCCGCGGTCGGACGCCCGATGGAACCGACGGCCGCGCAAGTCCTCGAAGGGCTCGGCGGTGATCCGAGCGATTTCACCGCGCGGATGCTCACCGCCGATCTGGCGGCGGATGCCGATCTGGTGTTGACGATGACCGAGCGTCAGCGCGAGAAGGTGCTGGCGCTGGCCCCGGAGCAGCTGAAGAAGACGTTCACGCTCCGGGAGGCGGCGCGGCTCGCGGAAGCAGCGGATGCGAAGTCGGTGGCCGACCTGGCTGCGGCACGTCCCAAACACAAGGCCGACGAGACCCCGGAAGACGTTCCGGACCCGATGGGGCAGGACGAGGACACATTCCTCACCATCGGGTCCGAGATCGCCGATCTACTGGGTGTGGTCGCGCGGAGCGTCCGTCTCTGACCAAGCTTCCTGGTCGTCGCGGTAGCGGCGGGTGCGTCTCGGTGCGGGGGGCACCGGCGCGCCCGCCTGCTGCTCGTTGCCGTAGTGGTCGGCACCGCCGTACCACTGCTGACTCTGGTCGCCCTGGTAGGCCGGGGCGCCCTGATAGGCGGGCACTTCCTGCTGATCTCCCCCGTTCGGACCGTACTGGTGCGGCGGGTACTCGTCGCGAACGTACGGGGCCGGCTGCTGGGGTGCCGGCTGCTGGGGTGCCTGGTGCTGAGGGGGCTGCTGCTGCACGGGCGGCTGCACGGCGGCGGCCTGCTGCATCTGCGGCAGAGACTTGTCGGTCTCGTAGTAGTACTTGTACTCGTAGACGCCCCGCCCGCGGCTCGGCGTCATCGTGATGATCGTTCCGAGGATGGTTGCCCCCACGCTGTGCAAGTTGCCCACCGCCCTCGACAGCTGATCCCGCTTGGTCTCGGCGTGCCGTGCGATGACCAGCGCGCCGTCCGACATCGCGGTCAGCACGGTCGCGTCGGTGACGGGCAGCAGCGGTGACGCGTCGACGATCACGTAGTCGAAACGACCCCGCAGATCGGCCAGCACCTGGCGGGCCGTCTCCGTTCCGAGGAGCTCACTCGGGTTCGGCGGGATCGGTCCGGATGCCAGGACCGTGAGACCCGAGTACTGCGTCGGCTGGAGCACGGCGTCGAGATCGGCCTTGCCTGCCAGCACACTGCTGAGACCGACGGAACCGACGACGCCGAGGTACTTCGACACCCGCGGCTTGCGGAGGTCACCCTCGACCAGGCACACGTTCTGACCGCCCTCCGCCAACACGAGGGCGATGTTGATGGCGGTCGTGGTCTTGCCCTCGGTGGGCAGCGAACTGGTGACGACGATGACACGCGGCGGGTTGTCGACCTCGAGGAACTGGAGGTTGGTCCGCAGTTCCCGGTAGGACTCGGCGCTCGAGGAGTTGCCTTCCGCGAAGTTGATGGCCTGCTGCGTCTGCCGCTCCTTGTCGAACGGGATGGTGCCGATCAGTGCGGACCCGGCCAGCTCCTCGACGGTGCGCCGATCCTTGACCGTGTTGTCGAGGCGATCACGCAGGACGGCGAAGGCGATACCGAGCAGGAGTCCGACAGCCGCACCCAGCGCGAGGTTGCGGAGCGTCTTGGGTGAGACGGGAGTCGACGGGGTCTGTGCCTGCTGTTCGACGACGACCCGGGCGGCGGGGGCGCCGCCTTTCTCCGGGGTCTCGAGCTCCCTGGCCATGACGACGAACTCGTCGGACAGGGCGTTGGCGATGTCGCGGGCGCGTTCCGGCGACGGATCCTGCACCTTGACGTCGATCAGCACGGTGTCGGGCGCGGAGCTGGCCTTTACCTGGGAGGCGAGTGCCGAGGCCGTGCCGCCGAGATCGAGCTTGTCGATGGTCCGCTGCGCGAGCGTCTCACCGGTGAGCAGTTTGGTGTAGGACGTCACTCGCTGCTGCGAGAACAGGTTGCCCTGGTACACCTCGTTCACCGACGACCCCGCAGACGTCGAGACGAACAACCGCGTCGAGGCTTCGTAGATGGGAGTCGTCAGCAACGACGCCCCGAGCGCACCGAGGATCGCCACCACGGTGGTGATCGCGATGATTTTCCAACGTGATTGCAGAATTCGCAGGTAGTCCTGAATTTCCATTATCGAGTCTCTTCCAATTGCGTCACGCTCAGCGGCGCGATCGAGCTGTCATTCACATCGTCTTGACCCGACTGAATCGCTACATCGTAGTGATGAGGTCCACTGTCGGCGTCACGTGCATCACGGTCCGCCGTGGTCCCCCGATCTCCGAAGCAGTCGGCCGATCTCGGCGAGCGGTCTTGGGTCTGCCATCTCGGAGTGGGTGGTATCGATGTGGTGCGCGGTGACGACGCCGTCGGTGTACTCACGCCAGGCGTCCACGACATCCGGATGCCGGTTCAGGTCCCGGGCGGCGACGAAGAGGTCGATGTCGCCGTCGAACACGCGGGGGCTGTGGGTCGACGCGATCAGCTCGAGTCGCTCGATCACGGCGCGGATCTCGCGCAGTCGCTCGACGCTCACGTACGCGCCGAACTGCGCGATCAACTCGTCCTCACTCAGGGTTTCCGGTTCGGGTGGCTGATGCTGCGGCAGAAGCGTGTCGAGGAGTGCCGGCCATGCGACCTCGTGGCCGGCTTCGCGGAGCTGGACGGCCATTTCGTGGGCGATGGTGCCGCCGAGCGACCAGCCCAGCAGATGGTAGGGGCCCTCCGGCTGGACGACGCGGATCGCGTCGACGTACCGCGCGGCCAGGTCCGGCAGCGTCTCGGGGAGGTCCGGCGCCCCGGTCGCCTGCAGTCCGAACAGCGGACGGTCGCCGACATGATCCGCGAGACCGCTGAAGCACCAGGCCAATCCGCCGAGCGGGTGCACACAGAACAGGGGGGCTCCGGCACCGGCAGGGTGGAGTTCCACCAGGGTGTCGAAGAAGCTCTCGAGGTGTGCGCCGTCTTCGATCCGCGTGGCCAGACGCTGCACCGTGGGGTCGGTGAAGATCCACTCGATGGGCACGTCGCGTTCGAGCCGGCGGCGCAGTTCGGTCGCCGCCGAGGCGGCGCCCATCGACGTGCCGCCCAGGGCGAAGAAGGCTTCGTCGGCGGGGATGCCGGCGACGCCCAGCACCTCCGCGAATACCGCCGCAATCGTCTCTTCGAGTTCGCCTGCGGGCACCGCGGATTCGGTCGGCTCGATCTTCGGTGCCGGCAATGCTGCCCGGTCGAGTTTGCCGGACGGCAGCAGCGGCATCGTGTCCACGACCGTCACCGAAGACGGGACCAGGTGCCGCGGTAGCCGGCCGCGCGCGAAGTCGACGACGGACCGGGGCGTCAGATCCGCGGCGCCCGCGACGTAGGAGGCCAGAACGGTCTCTGTCGAATTCGGCAGCGCAATCGTCACGGCGAACTGGACGCCGGGATGCCTGAGCAACACGGCATCGACTTCGGTGGGTTCTACCCGGATTCCGTGAATCTTCACCTGGGAATCGCTGCGACCCAGGTACTCCAGCCCCCCGTTCGTGTCTCGCCGCACGATGTCACCGGTGCGGTACAGCCGCTCCCCTGGTTTCCCGTAGGGGTGCGCGACGAAGTGTCCTGCTGTGAGATCACTTCGACCCACATATCCACGGGCGATGCCGCTACCGGCCAGATACAGTTCGCCCGTTACCCCGTCGGGCACGGGATGCAGGCGCGAATCGAGGACGAACACGGCGTTGCCGTCCAGGGGGCTTCCGATCGTGATCGGACGTCCGGGTTCGAGGGGGCCCGCAACGGACGCGTCGATGGTGAACTCGGTGGGGCCGTACGCGTTGAACAGTCGGTGCCGTCGTGCCCAGCGGTCGGCAAGGTCCATCGGAAGTGCTTCTCCCCCGACGACGACGGTGGACGGCGGAAGGCTCTCCGGGTCGAGTGAGGCCAGCACGGTCGGCGTGGCGGTGAAGTGAGTGATCTTCTGTGACACCAGGAATTCAGCCAATTCGTCGCCAGCATAGGTGAATGCGGGTGCGACCACGAGAGCACCACCCGACGACGCCGCCCACAGCATCTCGAACACCGAAACGTCGAAAGTCGGGGAGGTCAACTGCAGCACCCGCACAGCCTCGCCATCCTGCGCGGCCGAATCGTACGCAGGGGTGGCGAGCAGTGTCGTGAGTCCGCGGTGGGGAACGACGACGCCCTTCGGCCGACCGGTGGACCCGGACGTGTAGATCACGTACGCCGGGTTGTCCACGTCGGGCGCCAGCGGATCCGCGTCACCCGAGGGCTCGTCGTCCAGCCGCAGCCAGTCGACGGATCCAGGCAGATCTCCGATGCCGTCGACCGTCAACCCGAGCACCGCGCGCGAGTCCTTCAGCATCCAGTCGAGCCGCTCCGCAGGATGAGTCGAATCCAGCGACACCCACGCCGCACCGGCCTTGGTCACCGCCCACACCGCCACCATCCAGTGCCAGCCGCGGGTGGTCGCCACCGCGACGACGTCCTCCGGCCCGATATTGCGTGCGGCCAGCGCGCGAGCCCAGCGGTCCGACAGTTCGTCGATTTCGCGGTAGGTCCAGTGTGTGTCACCATCCGCCAGTGCGACGGCGGTCGGGGTTGCGCGAACCCGGGTTTCGAGGATGTCGCCGAGCGTCCGCGGTGTGGCCACGGGCCGGGGCCCCTGCTCGAGTTGGGCGCGTTCGGCGTCGTCGAGGATTTCGAGGTCACCGACAGCTGCCGCAGGGTCGGTCAGGGCCGACTCGAGGACCGCACCGAACCGTCGCAGGAGTGTCAGCGCCGTCCGCCGGTCGAACAGGTCGGTGGCGTAGTCGAGTCGCACCGTCATGGCCTCGGCTGCGTCGGTCACATCCCACACGAGGTCGAACTCTGTCGCCTGCACATCGGGGTGGAACTCGTCCGTGCCGAGGAACAGCTGCGGGAAATCCACCGCGCGCTGATACGTCAGCATCACCTGGAACAGCGGGTTGTATGCCGCGGACCGTTGCGGGGCCAGGTGCGCCACGACGTCGTCGAACGGGACGTCGGCATGCGCAAGTGCGTCGAGGTCCACGGTGCGGACGTCCGCCAGAAACTCCTCGAACGATTGCGCCGGCGAGACCGCGGTGCGCAGTGCCACGGTGCCGACGAACATCCCCACCACGGCGTCGAGTGCCGGGTCCGGACGGCCGCCGACCACGGTGCCCACCACCACGTCGGACTGTCCGCTCAGGCGCGCCAGAAGGACCGCGAGGGCTGCGTGGAGCACCATGAACACGGTCGTTCCGCGGCTGCGCGCCAGTGCGACCACCCGCTCCCGCAGGTCGTCCTCGAACGTCCACTCCACACTCGCCCCGATGTGGCTGGGGAGTTCCGGCCGGGGACGATCGGCCGGCAGCGGGAGCGGTGCCCCCACTCCGGAGAGCACGTGCGCCCAGTGCTCGAGCTGCGCGCGAGCCACGCTGTCGGGATCGGCGGCCGCCCCGAGCAGTTCGCGCATCCAGAGGGCGTAGTCGGCGTAATCTACGGCCAGTGGCACCCACTGCGGGGCCGTACCGTCCGCGCGGCACCGGTAGGCGGTATCGAGATCGGCGAGCAGCGGTCCCATGGAACCGCCGTCCAAAGCAATGTGGTGAACCACGACAGCGAGGGCGTAGTCGCCGCTGTCGGTGCGCCACAGCTTCACCCGCACAGGGGTCTCGGCGGTGAGGTCGAACGGCCGAGCGCTCCACGTGTCGACGGAGAAGTCCGCTTCCGCGGCGAGGTCCTCGGACACGGACTCGACAGGCATCACCTGCTGGTACGGACCTTCGGCGTCATCAGGGAAGACGGTGCGTAGCACCGAATGCCGCTGCAGGACGTCCCGCATTGCCAGCCGGAGGGCCTCGGCGTCGACGTCACTCCCGACCCGCGTGACGAAAACCATGTTGTGCAGGGCGGTATCGGGGTTCACCCGACTGAGCAGCCACATGCGTTGCTGCGCGGGAGACAGCGGCAACCGCGCCCCGCTCGGGCGTGGAACGAGCACCGGCCGCGTCACTCCCGACGAGGGGCCGCCCAACCACCGAGCGAGCGACGAAGGGCTCGGGTTCTCGAACAGCACGCGCACCGGGACGTCGACGTTGAACGTCGCAGACAGCCGGGCCGTCACCGCGGTCGCCGACAGCGAATCGCCGCCCGCTTCGAAGAAGTTGTGCCCGGCACCGATCCGAGTGGAGCCGAGAACGTCGACGAACACGCCGGCCACCATCTCCTCGACCGCGGTGCGAGGGGGTGTGGCGATCACGTCGTCGTCCCAGGCCTCCAACGCTGCGACGTCGAGCTTGCCGTTGGCGGTGAGAGGCAACGTGTCCATCGTGACGATCCGAGGCGGCACCAGGTACGAGGGCAGGTGTCCCGTCAGCTGCTGTCGCAGAGCGCGGGAGTCGATGTGCGTTCCGGCGACGAAGGCGACGAGGTCGTGTCGCTGCACCGACACGGCGGCCTGCTCGACGCCGTGCAGTTCCAGCAACGCCGCCTCCACCTGCGCCGGTTCGATGCGCATGCCGCGCAGCTTGACCTGGCGGTCGACCCGCCCGATGAACGAGAGGGTGCCGTCGGCCCGTCGGTGCACCACGTCTCCGGTGCGGTACATGCGGGTGCCGTCCGACGCCGCGACGAACCGCTCCGCCGTCCGGCCGGGTGCGCCGAGGTAGCCCTGGGCGAGTCCGGGTCCGGCGAGGTAGAGCTCACCGACACCGCCGACGGGAACGGCCCGCAACCGGGTGTCGAGCACTACCGCGGTGGTTCCGGGGATCGGCGCGCCGATCGTCACCGCACCGCGCGCGGACGCCGGGTCGACCTCGGTCAGCGTCGCGACCACCGTCGACTCGGTCGGACCGTAGGCGTTGAGCAGAAGTCGTCCGGCGCTCCAGGTCGTGGCCAGTTCGGAACTCAGTGCCTCACCCCCGACGCCCACGACGCGCACCGACTCGAGCCCGCGCGGGTCGAGTGTGGCAAGGACGGACGGTGTGGAGAGGTAGTGCGTGACACGCTGATCGACCAGCAGCCGATGCAACTCGGCACCGGCGAAGACGTCGTCGGGCGCGACCACCAGGCAGGCGCCCGAACCGAAGGCGAGCAGCATCTCCAGCAGCGCGGCGTCGAAGGCGGGGTTGTAGCCGTGCAGTACACGGTCGTCGGGACCCACCCGGTATCGCCGTACCACCTCTGCGGTGAGCGGCCCCAATCCGCGGTGCGTGACCGCGACGGCCTTGGGTGTGCCCGTGGAGCCCGAGGTATGAATCACGTACGCCACGTCCCGTGCGCACTTCTGGTAGCCCTGATCACCGAAACCGCTCACGGGGCTGAACGCCGCACCGGTCTTGGCGACGGCCCAGAGTTCGATCACGAAGTCCGACGATCGTGGCAGGTCGATCGGGACGACGTCGCCCGGTGCGACGCCCCGTGCTGTGAGCTCGCGTGCCCGCACGTCGGAACGCTCATCCACCTCGCGGTAGGTCAACGTGATGTCGCCGTCGGTGAGTGCAGCGTTGTCGGGGTATGTGGCGGCGGTGGCCGTCAGGATCTCGGCCAGGGTGCGTTCACCGGCGGGTCGCGCACCGACGAGGGGTTCCGTGTCGGTCAACGCGAGGTCGCCGATTGCCATGCCGGGGTCGGCGCAGATCCCTTCGAGCACCCGTCCGAGATTGGTCACCAAGGCCTGCACGGTCGCGTGATCGAAGAGGTCGGCCGAGTACACCGCGGCACCGCGAAAACCTGCGGGGGCACCGTCGTCGGACGTCTCGGTGAGCGTCAGGTGGAGGTCGAATTTCGCTGTTCCGGTGTCGAATTCCTCGGCCGTCACCGTCATACCCGCCGCCTCGAGGGTGGGGATCTGCAGGTTCTGCAGCGCCAGCGCCACCTGCGGGGTCCGACCACCGAGCAGTCCGGCCACCACCTCGAACGGCACATCGGCGTGCTCGAATGCGTCGACGTCGAAGTCCCGGACCTGCGCGAGGAGCCCGGTGAACGGCATGTCCGGCTGTACCTGTGCCCGCAGCGCGAGGGTGTTCACGAACATGCCCACCAAGGAATCGAGCACTCGTTCCCCGCGCCCGGCGACGGCCGTGGCGACGACGACGTCGGGCTGGGCTCCGTGCCTCGACAGCACCACGGACAGCGCCGCGTGCACAACCATGAACGGGGTCGCGTGGTGCTGTGCGGCCAGGTCGTGCACGGTCTGCTGCACACCCGCCGGGACCTCGAATTCGACGACACCTGCGCGCTGCGACGTGCTCGTCGGTCGATCCGACTGAAGTGGTGCCGTGCTGTCGACGCCGTCCAGCGCTCGACGCCAGTGCTCGACGCGGCGCTGCCCGTGGTCGCCGTCCAGCAGCTCCCGCTCCCACACGGCGTAGTCGGCGTACTGCAGTGGCAGCGGATCACCCTGCGGGGCAATCCCGGAGCAGTGCGCGGCGTAGGAACTCAGCACGTCGGAGACGAGCGGGGTCAGCGACCACCCGTCGGCGGCGATGTGATGGATGTTCACGGCCAGCACGTGACACCGCGGGTTCAGGCGCAACAGTGCAACGCGGATGGGCCGGTCCTGGGTCAGGTCGAATCCGCGGGATGCGAACTGTTCCATGAACTCGGCGGGATCGTCCACGTCGACCGGATCCAGGTCGAGCGGTGCGGGGTCGAGGATCTCCTGGTAGGGATGGCCGTCCACGGGGTACCGCGTCCGCAGCGTCTCGTGCCGCCGGATCACGTCCTCGAAAGCTGCGGTCAGCGCGTCGACGTCGAGCGCTCCCTCCATCCGCACGGTGGCGGGCAGGTTGTACGTCGGTGACTCGGGGTCGGTTCGGTTCAGCACCCACATGCGGTACTGGCTGCGGGACAGCGGAATGCGGTCCGGTCGAGGGCGGGCGACGAGGGCGGGACGCAGGTCCGTCTCGGGGACTGCGTCGTCGAGGGCTTCGGCCAGTTCGGCAACGGTGGGGTGCGTGAACAGGGTTCGCAGCGGCACCACGTGACCCACGGAGTCGGTGAGCCGCGCCGTGAGCTGCGTGGCCAGCAGGGAGTTGCCGCCCGCGTCGAAGAAGTGCGTCCCACGGCCGACGTTCTCGATTCCGAGGATGTCCGCGAACACCCGTGCCACCGCGCGTTCGGTGTCGGTGTTCGGCGGTTCGTTCTCGGCGACCGCCAGGTCCGGCATCGGCAGCGACCGCAGGTCGAGTTTGCCGTTCGCGGTGGGCGGCGCGGCGTCGAGCACCACCACGGCGGTCGGCACCAGGTATGCCGGCAAGGATTCGGCGAGGCGACGTCGCAGATCGTGGGTGTCGATGTGGCCGCGCGGCAGCACATAGGACACCAGCATCTCGGTGCCGGCGTCGGAGGTGCGCACGACGGTGCCGACGAAGACGACGTCGGCGAGCCGGGCAATGACGGTGTCGATCTCCGCCGGCTCGATGCGCACTCCCCGCATCTTGATCTGGGAGTCGTTGCGGCCCAGGTACTCGAGCTCGTATCCGGCGGCGGTCTTCCGCCAGCGCACCAGATCACCGGTGCGGTACAGCCGTGCACCGTCTTCGGCCGCGACGAACCGCTCCGCCGTCAACCCCGGCTGGTCCGCATACCCGCGGGCCAGCCCGCTGCCCGCCAGATACAGCTCCCCGGACACGCCGGGCGGCACCGGACGCAGCCGGTCGTCGAGTACCACCGCGGACACACCGTGCACGGGTGTGCCGATCGTGACCGGCTCCCCCACCACCAGCGGTCCGGTGCTGAGCGTGTACATGGTGGTCTCGGCGGGGCCATAGGCGTTGTACAGGCGACGGCCGTCCGCCCAGCGGTTCGCCAACTCGCTGCCGAGCCGCTCACCACCGACCATCAACATCTGCAGGTCGGGAAGTTTCCGTTCGTCGAGGGTCGCGAGGATCGTCGGTGTCATGCACGCGTGCGTGATGCGGTCGCGTTTCATCAGGTCGGCGAGGGGCGGACCGGCGTATTCGGCGTCCGACGCGATCACCAGCGTGGCTCCCGACGCCCCGGCGACCAGGACCTCGAGCAGCGTCATGTCGAATCCGGTCGCACCGCGATGCAACATCCGGGAGCCGGGACCGGCCGCGTACCGCTCGCGCAGGTCGGCGTCGAGTGCGGCCAGACCACCGTGCGTGACCACGACACCCTTGGGTGTGCCCGTCGTTCCCGACGTGTACACGACGTACGCTGCCTCGGACGTGAGTGGCAAAGCGTGGTCCGACACACTGTGCCACTCACCTGGGGTGAATGGGGTGCGCGCGGGGTCGAACAGCACTGGCGCTGCACCGGTCTTCGCGATGGCCCAGAGTCGCACCACCGAGTCCACCGATCTCGGTTCCGCCCACGGAACCAGACTTCCGGGTCCCGCACCGTTCTCTGCGAGCTCACGTGCCATCGCGTCGGAGCGCGCGTCCAACTCGCGGTAGGTGAGTTCGACGCCTCCGCCGGATACCGCGACAGCGTCCGGTGCGAGGGTGACGCCGCGGGTCAGGATGGAGCGCAGCGTCGTCGGCTCCGGCGCACCGGGGCCGACGGCAGGCACCAGTGCGGCGCGCTCCGCGGCATCGAACAGGTCGATGTCGCCCACCGGAAGCTGCGGGTCTGCGCTGACGGCCTCGAGGAACCGCACCAGCCGCGACGCGAAGTGTTCGATCGACGCGTGCTCGTACAGGTCTGCGTCGTAACCGAAGTCGAGGTGCATGCGTCCGCCGGGGCCGGACTCGGTGACGGTCAGTTGCAGATCGAAGTTCGCCCTGTCCACCACGTCACCGACGGGTGTCACCGTCAGTCCGGGCAGCGTGACCTGACCGATTCGGCTCCGCTGCATCGACAGCGCGACCTGGAACAGCGGGTGATGGGACGTCGAGCGCGCCGGGTTCAGCAGCTCGACCAGAGTCTCGAACGGCATGTCGGCGTGCGTGTAGGCGGCGATGTCCCGTTCGTGGACGTGGGCGAGCAGTTCCGCGAAGGTCGCCGTCGGGTCCACCGCGGTGCGCAGTACGAGGGTGCCGGCGAACATCCCGACCATGTCGTCGAGTTGCGGATCGGTGCGGCCGGCGACGGCGGTGCCGATCGGTACGTCACTACTGCCGCTGTATCGCGAGAGGACGGCGGCAAGTGCGGCGTGCAGCACCATGAACGTGGTGGCCCGTCCGTTGCGGGCCAGCGTGTTCAGCGCGTCGTGCAGCTGTTCATCGAGTTCGACGCCGACCGTGCCGGCGTGACCGGACGCCGCGGCTGGGCGCGGGCGGTCGGCAGGCAGCGTGACCTGCTCGGGCAGGTCTGCGAGGGTGTCGAGCCAGTACTGCTGCACGGTGTCTGCGGACGCGTCGTCGAGGACGGCCCGTTGCCACACGCTGTAGTCGCTGTACTGCACCGGCAGTGGAAGCCACTCGGGGCTGCTGCCGTCGAGGCGGGCCTGGTACGCCGTCATCGTGTCGCGGATCAGCGGGGTCAGCGACCACGCATCGGCGGCGATGTGATGCACCACGAGCGCGAGCACGTGCGATTCGGGTCCGACGCGATACAGCCGCGACCGGATGGGCGCGTCGACGGACACATCGAATCCGCTGTCGACGAACGCACGCAGGTGCGCGTCGACTGCGTCCTCCGGCAGCGCGATCGGGGTCAGATCCAGCGAAACCTCACCCGCGTCGAGCACGACCTGGTGCACGCCATCGGCATCGGACGGGTACACGGTGCGCAGAGTGTGGTGCCGTTCGATCAGGTCGCGGGCCGCGGATGCCAGGGCGTGCACATCCAGATCCCCGTCGAGACGCACGACGAGCGGAAGGTTGTATCCCGATGCCCCGGTGTCGAATTGGTTGACGAACCACATCCGCTGCTGCGCCGGCGACAGCGGAATGCGACCGTCGCTCGACGCGGGCCGCAGCGGGGGACGTCGCCGCTCGCCACCGGAACGCTCCTCGATCCGGGACGCCAACTCGGCGACGGTGGGGGCCTCGAACACGTCCTTCACCGTCACGTCGATGTCGAAGACGGCGCTCACGCGCGCGGATACTCGGGTGGCGAGCAGCGAGTTGCCGCCGAGGTCGAAGAAGTTGTGCCGGGTCCCCACCTCGGCGCCGCCGAGCACTTCGGCGAACACGTCGGCCACCACGTCTTCGATGGGAGTGTGGGTGCCTTGCGCGTCCTCGAGCAGGATGCCGGGATCGGGGAGGGCGCCACGGTCGACCTTTCCGTTGACGGTCAACGGAATTGCCGGAACATGCACCAGTGCGCCGGGCACCATGTGGTCGGGCAGGACCGCACGCAGGTGCTTGGTCAGGGTCGGCTGATCGGCGTCGGCCACCACGTATCCGACGAGCTGCCGTCCGACAGCCGTGTCGCGGAGGACCACCACCGCTCGTTCGACGTCGGGATGCCGCAAGAGGGCGGCCTCGATCTCGCCCGGTTCGATCCGGTATCCGCGCAACTCGACCTGAGCGTCGGCGCGTCCCACATAGTCCAGGCGGCCACCGCCGCGGTACCGAACCAGATCACCGGATCGGTACATCACGGTGCCCTCGATGAACGGGTTTGCGACGAACCGTTCCGCTGTCAGCCCGGGGCGGTGCAGATATCCGGAGGAGACCTGGGCCCCCGACACATACAGCTCCCCCACGCCGCCCGGTGGTACGGGGCGCAGCGCGGAATCGAGCACATAGGTCAGCACACCCGGTAGCGCACGGCCGATGGTCGCTGATGCATCGGGCGTCGCGGGGTCGAGTTCGGCGCGGGTGACGTGCACGGTCGTTTCCGTGATGCCGTACATGTTGATGGCGCGCACTCCGGGATGCCGTTCGAGCCACGGCCACACCGGTGTCGGATCCAGCGCTTCACCGCCGAAGATGAGCAGTCGGACCGCCAGTTCCGCGTCGTCGTCGATCTCGGCTAGCTGGCCGAACGCGGACGGTGTCTGGTTGAGGACGGTGACGCCTTCACGAACCAGCAAGTCCTGGAATTCGCGGGGTGAACGGGCCAGGAAGTGGTCGACGAGAACCAGTCGGCCACCGGTGGTCAGGGCGCCCCACATCTCCCACACGGAGAAGTCGAAGGCAGGTGAGTGGAACATCGTCCACACGTCGTCCGGACCGAATCCGAACTCGTCGCGCGTATTCGCCAGCAACGACAGCACATTGCCGTGCGTCACGAGCACGCCCTTCGGCCGGCCGGTCGATCCGGACGTATAGATCACATATGCACTTCGTGCCCGTGAGTACTTATTAACCGCCCGTGGGTAAGAAGTACTCACGGGGGGCGCAGCCGCATCGGCGATCACCGCCACCGGCTTCGCGTCGTCCAGCAGGTACTGGATGCGCTCCGCCGGGTACTGCGGATCGACGGGCAGGTAGACACCGCCGGCGCGCACCACTCCAATGATCGCGGCTATCAGATCCGGCGACTGTGGCATCGCGACGGCCACGATATCGCCGCCGACGACGCCCGCCTCGCTCAACGACGTCGCGACCGCCGCTGAGCGTTCGTCCAGTTCGGCATACGTCAGCGTCTCGTCTCCGAACGTGACTGCCACCGCGTCCGGGCGGTCGGCTGCGTGGCTCAGGAACAACTCGTGCAGTGACGCGGCGTCGGGCTCCACCCCGGGGATGCCGGCCGTCGCTTCGGCCCATTCGTCCGCGGTAAGCACGTCGACTGCACCCACCGGGGCATCGCCTTCGACGGCTGTGAAGGCGCTCAGAAAGTCGACGAACCGCGACAACAGCCGTTCGAGTTCCTCTTCTTCGTAGCGGCCGGGGTTGGCTTCGAAGTCGACGCGCACGGTGCGACCGTCCACCGACGGGTACAGGTTGAGCGACAAGTCGTCGGCCACCCCGGTCGTCAGTACGTTGAACTCGCCCACGAGTTCGCCGAGCACGATCTCGCGGTGGAAGTTCATGATGTTGACGGTCGGGCCGAATCCGTGGCGGGACGGTTGTACTCGGCCTTCCCGCATGTCCTCGTGGCGGTATCGCTGACGACGCAACGCTCCGGTGAGTTCGAGTTGAACCTTCCGAACCAGCTCTTCCACGCTTTCGGCTGGATCGAGATGAAGCCGAAGGGGCACGATGTTCGCCATCATTCCCGTTGAACGGCGCGCGGACGCAGTGGTTCGAGCCGAAACAGGAAGGCTCAGTACTACGTCCGTGGCACCGGTCATTCGTCCCAGATACGCGGCGAACGCAGCCACGATGACGGGAACCTCGGACGAGTTCCACGCGCGCGCCAGGGCCTCGATCCGGCTCGCGACGGCCGCGTCCATGACACGGCTGGACACCCGAGGTGGCGACGTCGGTCGCGCATGCCGATCCGTCAACCGGACAGGTTCGGGCAGTTCAGCGGTCCGCTCCGCCCAGTACTCGCGATCGCGGAGGTATCGGTCGGTAGCTCGATATTCCGTCTCCGCGTCGTACATCGCGCGCAGACTCATCGCTTTGGACTGCGGCGCCTCCGTTCCGCTGACGAGATGGGTGTAGAGCTCCGCCACACGGTTCATCAGCACCATCGCGCCGTATGCGTCCATCACCAAGTGGTGCGTGCGGGAGAACCAGTAGTAGTGGTCGTCGCCGAGGTGCAGCAGGGTGG
Source organism: Rhodococcus sp. A14 (assembly GCF_011603105.1). NCBI lineage: Bacteria > Bacillati > Actinomycetota > Actinomycetes > Mycobacteriales > Nocardiaceae > Rhodococcus > Rhodococcus sp. A14. The sequence goes on from NZ_JAAOQS010000090.1 coordinate 18,591, forward strand.
CGGCGATCAACCGGTCGGTCGTCAGGTCGAGTGGCCGGCTGTATTCGTCCGTCATCCAGCAATGCGCCTCTGCGACTGGATCCGCATGATCCCGCATATCCCGGTAGACGAGGGCATCCTCGATGCTCTGATCGACCACCTGATGGGGCTCACCGGCCACATCGACCAGGCGGACCACAGCGGACTCCAACTCGCGACAACCGCGATCGGTAGCCGACACGAGAACGTCGTAGTCGAGCTGTCCGCGTACCTCGACGAATTGGGCGATATTGAAGGGCACGGCCGGGTCGAGTTGCTGAGCGAACCACAGCGCTTGTTGCGCACGCGAAAGCGGAAATGGGCTCACTTCCGCCACCCCGCCCTCACAGGGCCTTGACACACATTTGTCCCGCCACTCAGCCGTACCTCGAAAGTCATGAGGCAGCGCCTCGACGGGACTTACATCGTGGGCGCCTCGTGGTTCGTTACCTGGGCTAGACAATACTGGGCAAATCATCCGCCCTCCACACGAGGGGCGGCGGTGAGCGATACGTCACGATAATCTCTCCACACCCTCAGACAGGAGCCGAGCAGCAATGAACGACAACGTCACGGGCCCGTCGGGTTTCGGCACGTCAGGCCCGGACAATCGCGGTTCGGACGACGGAGCTCAGGCGGCAGGCGACACCCCGGTTCGACGTGTCCGTAAACGCCGGACACACCAACCCCGGGTGCGGTCGCATCGCTTGCGGCGCCGCGTGATCATCGGGGGCTCGGTGGCCGTGGTGGTCGTCGTCGCCTTCGGCGCGTGGTTGGGCTTCACCGCCCGCGAGGCGCAGGCGAACCTCGAGGAAGCCCGCAGCCACGCGCAGCTCGCCAAGGACGCCTTGCTGGACGGCAACACCGAGGACGCCCAGCGGTCAGCGGCCGACGCCGACAAGTACGCGTCGCGGGCCTACGAGAACACGCACTCGATCCCGTGGAGCATCTCCGCCGCCGTCCCGGTTCTCGGTAGCCCGCTAGCAACCTCTCAGCAGATCTCCGAGGTCGTGCGGGGGCTCACACACGACGTCTTGACGCCCGCCGTGGACGCCGGAAGCACCCTGGCCCCGGATCAGCTGATCCAGAGCGGTGGCCGCGTCAACGTGCAGTCGCTGCGCAGTGCCGTCCCGGTGCTCGATCAGACATCCGTTGCCGCCCAATCACTGTCGGATCAGGCACAAAGCATCGACGAGGCCACCTACCTCGACGTGGTGAACGAGGCGCGCACGGCGTTGCAGGATCAGACGGCCGAGCTGTCGAATCTGCTGAGCAACACCGCGATCGCCGCAAAGGTGGTGCCGGCGATGCTCGGTGGGGACGGGCCGCGGAACTACTTCCTCGGATTCCAGACGAACGCCGAGGCGCGTGGAACCGGTGGGCTGTTGGGTGGATTCGGCATCGTTCGCGCCAACGACGGCGGCGCGAAGGTCGACACGCTCGCAGCGAACTCGGAGCTGTCGATGGCCAAGCAACCGCTCGATCTCGGTCCCGAGTTCGAGGCACGGTACGGCCCCAGCCGGCCCACCACCGACTTCCGGAATAGCAACCTCAGCTCGCACTTCCCGTATGCCGCACAGATCTGGAAGTCGCTGTGGGCGCAGGAGTCCGGTGAGCAGGTGGACGGAGTCGTCGCGACCGATCCTGTCGCGCTCAGCTATGTTCTCGGTGCTATCGGCCCGGTGACGATGCCGGACGGCGAGGTGATCACCGAGGACAACGTTGTGGAACTCACCGAATCGACCGCGTATGTGCGATTCGCCGATGACAACAAGGCCCGCAAGCAGTACTTGCAGACTGTCGCAGCACGAGTGGTCGACAAGATGACCGGCAAGCTCTCGTCCCCGCAGGCCCTGCTTGACGCGCTAGGCAAGGCGGCCGGCGAGGGTCGCATCGCGGTATGGAGTGCGGACCCCGCCCTCCAGCATGTGCTTTCGACTACCAAGGTCGGCAATGTCGTTCCGGACGATGCGGCACCGTATGCGGGTGTGGTGGTGAACAATCTGGGTGGAAACAAGCTCGACTACTACCTGACGCGTGAGATCGACTACGTGGCCGACACTTGTGTCGACGACACCCGATCGTCGACGGTCACGGTGCGCCTGACCAACAACACACCTGCCGACGAGTTCCCCGACTACGTTGCGGGGTTGTTCGAGAACGTCGGCAATGTCGCGAAGGGCACGAACGCCGTCGACCTGTCGTTGCTCGCCACCCGCGGGGCGACGCTCGGCAAGGTGACCGTCAACGGCGCTCAGCAGTTCGTCTTCACCGGCACCGAACTCGGTCACCCTGTCTTCAACGTCCGAGCTATGATTCCTCGGGGCAAGACGACCGAGGTGACGTTCGAGCTCACCGAGCCCACCGCCCCTGGCGAGGCTCGGGTTCCGGTGCAGCCGTTGGTCGATTCGCCGAACGTTACGGTCGACGTGCCGAATTGCGGTAGCTGATCCGTTCGGGTACCGCCGCTACTGCGGGTCCGCGTCGGGCGGCGGAATCTGAATGGTGTTCTCCGTTTCGACGGACTGCACGCCGGGTACGGACTCGAGCACGGCGCATTCCTCTTCTCCGACTGCACCGGAGATGATTCCGATTGTGCCGTGCACCTGATCGATACGCATTCCGCGGAGTCGCAGCGCCGCGCCGACCGCTTCGATGTTGTCGAGGTGGTCGGCGTCGACGGTGACGGTGATCCCGATCATGCGGGTGCCTGAATCAATCCCGACCCGACGTCGAGGGACGGCAGCATGAGCCTTCGAGCCTTCTGGGTGAGGACGGCCCACAGCTCGGTTCCGGTGCGTCCGGTTGCCTCACACCACAGCGCGGCGATGCCCGCGACGTGTGGGGCCGCCATGCTCGTCCCGCTCTTCGCGCCGTACCGCGTGGGCACGGGAACGGTCGAGAACACGCCCACCCCGGGCCCCGCCACATCGATCTGCCCGCCGATGACGGGGTTGCTGCGAGCCGAGAAGTTGCCCAGCCCCAGCGTCGAGTCGAGCGCTGCGACAGCCATGATCGACGGACTGTTCGCGGGTGGACCCACGAATCCCGTGTTCCCTGCCGCGCGGTTCGCGTTGTTGCCGGCTGCCGCGACGATCAGTGACCCCGATGCCAGTGCCCGGCCGCCCGCCGTCTCGTACGCATGCCGGAGAGGAGCGGCGTTCGATCGAGTGCGCTGCCACGGCCGAAGCCCTGTCGGCCCGGCGCGACCATATGTCGTCTCCTGCTCTGGTGGAGGCCGCTCATCCACTCCCCCTGACGAGCCGTGGCGGGAGGTGGGTCGATGGTTGCGGCTGGATTGTCGAATCGGCAGATCGCGTATGGGTTGTTCGTGTCGGTGGAGACGGTGGAGGGTCCTATCTACCGTCCGTGTATGAGGCTCGGATGTCGCTGATCGCAATGGTTGTGGGGAGTCGAGGGGGACCACGGTTGTCTGACGGCTGGCCCGGACTCCGGGCACGACGACATGCCGGCTCGGCAACAGGAATTGTCCTGTTGCAGAGTCGGCGTGGTGTGCGTGTGCCGGGTCAGGATGCTCGGGGCCGACCCCGGTTGTGTGCCGGTATCGGCTTCCGTTCCCAGTCGACTTGCCGGGGTGGGATGAATGTGGGGTGCCGGTCGGCTCCCATTTCTATTTCCCAGTCACTGTGGTGGAGCAAGCGGTGGTGGAATCCGCAGAGCAGCACGAGGTTGCCCATGTCGGAGGGTCCTCCTTCGGACCAGTGAACAATGTGGTGACCTTCGCACCATGACGGCGGCGCACCGCATCCGGGGAACGCGCATCCTCGATCTCTCGCCACCAACGCTTTTCGCTGCCTCTTGGTGACGGCCCGAGTGGAAATACCGAGGTCGAGTGGCGCCCCGTTCTCGTCGAGCAGGATCGGCGTGTAGATCGAATCGCAGCTGAGGAGCCGGGCTGCCTTGAGGCTCAACGGCCCCATCCACTCCGTCCAGGCGACTCCGTCGACGGCGAAGAGTGCGCCGTCCGGCGAGGCGGCGGCATCCTGCTGCTCTGCGCGTGCGCTGCACTCGGTGTGGTCGGTTAGATCGCGAAGGCTGACGTGCAGGGAGACGTGCGGCCGTTCTCCGCCGTCTTCGCCGGCGATCCCGGAGTCGAGGTAACGCCGAAGAAGTTCGGTGAACCCGTCGGCCCGTCGCTGTCCGGGCGTGCGGCTGTCTTTGGTGCCGTCCTGCGCGGGTCGCGGCTTGGACAGTCCGGACAGCGCCGAGAGCAGCATTTCGCCGGCGACGGCATCCACGTCGCCTTTGATGGCGACGCGGCCGTTGAGTGTCTTGGATGCGTGGAACTCGTTGAGGTCGGTGTCTTCGCTGGGCGGCGGGTCGTCGGATTCGAAGGCGCGTTCCAGCCTGGCGTTGACGGCGCGCACTGCGTCGGTGTTGGCAGTGGGACCGGTTGCGGCGAACAGCAACGCGTTTCGGCAGTCGTCCATCGCTTCGAGTGGCATACCCTTGGGCGGACGTTCGCAGAACTTCATAATCAGCGCTGTGTGCTCCGCCGAAATGTTGGTGTCGAAGTATTCGTCTGCAATCTCGGGCTGCTGACGCAAACCTCGGCCCAACAGCACGATTCGTCCCGCCGCACCTACCTCGAGCAATGTCTTGGAAGCCAGCCACATCTTCGCGTTCGGAAATCCGAGCACGTCGACGTTGCAGCGGTGGTCGACGGCACCGACGAGCTTGACGCGCAAGGCTTCGAGCCTCTGGATCTCTTCCGAGATACGAACAACGGATTCGAGCAATTCCGTCTCGGCGAGACGCCACGCATCACCGACCGCGGTCGCCAGAATCTCGTCCGACAACGCCCCCTGGATATCTCCCCCGAGCCCCATGATTGAATCATGGTTCGAACAAACTTTCGGGTCAATGTCCCGCGCGTGTTCGCCCCTCCGAGCGCGCGCCAAGCGACAATGGCGGCATGACAACTACCGGCGTCGTCCGTAGCTGGAGCATCCAGGAGATGCACGGCATCATCGATTCCGACGAGACCCCGGGTGGATGCTGGACGTTGTTTCACAGCGTGGCGGTCGAGGGCTTCCCCGCGCTTCGTGAGGGCCAGCAGGTGGAGTTCGAGTGGGACGCACTCGACAGCCCCATGCATGGGTGCAACTTCTACACGATTCGTGCGTGGCCCAAGGGCAGCGAACCATACGTCGCGCCGGCCTCGGACAGCCCATTCTCGTCTCACGTGTGGCTCACCTTTCCCAACGGCACGGCGAGGGAGCTCACAGAAGCGGACCTCCCTCCTGCGCCCCCACGCATCCCCGCCGACCGCACCACCGGGATCGTGCGCACCTGGAGCGACGAAGAGGGTTGGGGCGTGATCGATTCCGAGGCCACACCGGGTGGCGCGTGGGCGCATTTCAGTAACGTCGCCGGCTCAAGCTTTCGTTCGCTAACGCCAGGACACCAGGTGACATTCGAGCCCGAGACAGTGGTGGGCGGAAAGCAGGACGGCTACCACTACCGCGCACTGGACGTTCGGAAGGTGGAGTAGAGCGGCCTACCGCACTCGTCGCCGACGATGGTGCGGATTCAGCAACGCCCTTGGAAGAACGCTTTGACGAACCCGACCTTCTGGTAGAGGTAGATTTACTCCCAGTGGGCGACGCCGAAGTCGTAGTCCCGTGGGACCGGCCGCATCACGATGTCGCCATCGAAGCACCGCGAGAAGATGTACCGCGCACGCGGCACGCGATACCGCCAGCTGATCACCATGACGCTGTTCCACCCGTGTTGCGCCGCGAGGTCGCGGGTGAACAGCGCCTCTCCTCGTGTCGTACTCGGTTGCGGCGGGACGCAGGTGACGGTGAACCGCTGATCCTGGATGGCGCAGAACTCCGCCATCTTGGGGTCGCCCCTCCAGTACGGGTGCGACAGCACGACGTTCGCGGAGACACCCTGCCGCGCATGCTCGATCCCGTACTCCTCGCGACCGTCGCGCTCGCCACCGAGCACGATGATGGCATCGACAGGTCTCATCGGATCGACTCGCGACTTGGTGTAAGCGAAGTGGCCGGCCCCACCCAGGCCGGCCACTCCTACAGCCGCAGCCCCAAGAGCACTCACTGCAAGGATCGCCGCACCGGTCCCAGAGTAGACGGCATCACCTCGCACCGCGTGACGAGAATCCTCCGAGCTTCTCCGAAGTCCGGCTACGGCCTTCCAAGACCTCTGTAGGTCCAGCCGGCATCGCGCCATTGTTGCGGATTGAGGCAGTTACGCCCATCGATGAGGACCTTCTTTCGAACCACGGAATCCAGATCTGCGGGCTGAAGCTTCTGGAACTCAGGCCATTCGGTCAGCACCAGGACGACGTCGGCCCCTTCGCACGCATCCAATGCGGTGTCCGAGTAGCCAAGTGTGGGGAATAGCGCCCGTGAGTTGTCCATTGCTTTGGGGTCGTACACGTTGACCGCGGCGCCCTGCAGCTGAATCTGGCCGGCGACGTTCAGGGCTGGGGAATCACGCACATCGTCGGAGTCCGGTTTGAATGCCGCACCCAACACCGCGACCCTCGCGCCCAACAGTGAACCGCATGCTTCGCGCGCGAGCTCGACCATGCGGGTGCGACGGCGCATGTTGATGTTGTCGACTTCACGCAGGAAGGTGAGCGCCTGGTCCGCACCCAGCTCACCTGCCCGGGCCATGAACGCTCGGATGTCCTTCGGGAGGCAACCGCCGCCAAAGCCGAGGCCGGCATTGAGGAAGCGCCGCCCTATTCGAGCATCGTGGCCGATCGCATCCGCCAGCACCGTCACATCGGCACCGGACGCTTCACACACCTCGGCGATCGCGTTGATGAACGAAATCTTCGTCGCGAGAAACGCATTCGCGGAAGCTTTCACCAGTTCGGCGGTGGCCAGGTCTGACACCAGGAAGGGAATGCCTTCATCCAGAAGCTGCGAGTACACCTCACGCGCGACCGCCTCAGCCCGTCCGGGACGATCGCGGTCTACTCCGAGGACCAAACGATCCGGGTGCAACGTGTCCTGGACGGCGAAGCCTTCGCGCAGAAACTCCGGATTCCAAGCTACCTCTACGGCATCTCCGGCCGCTGACAGCTCACGTGCCCGCGCGCCCAGTCTTTCGGCAGTGCCGACAGGGACGGTGGACTTACCGAAGATCATCGCCGGCCCGGTGAGAAGAGGTGCCAGGGTCTCGATGACCGCATCTACGAACTTCAGGTCGGCAGCGAACTCCCCCTTCTTCTGTGGGGTGCCTACGCCGAGAAAGTGGATGTCGGCAAACTCGGCCGCTTCCTCGTAGGAGGACGTGAAGCGAAGGCGTCCTGCAGCGATGTTCCGCCTCAGGACTTCTTCGAGTCCCGGCTCGTAGAACGGCACCTCGCCTGCCTCGAGCTTGGCGAGCTTGGCCACGTCGACATCGACGCCGAGTACTTCATGACCCAGTTCAGCCATGCATGCCGCATGGGTGGCACCGAGATAGCCAGTACCAAACACCGTTAATCGCATCTACTTCTTCCGTATCTCTCGCACTTCTCATCGCCACCAACGTCAGCAAGATCGGCTTCACACAGCAATAAGCGCCTTCATGACGTCGAGATGACCACGGGCCCAGTTCCGTACGGATCGCGCTTCGCGAATCGCGGTTGGCAATGAGCGACGCGGCAGGTTGATTGCCTCGCCGATGGCAAGTCCCAACCCCCTCACGGTCGGCTCAAACCCTGAGCAGCCAAGATCCATGGCCTCCGGCAGTGCATGACAGTCATTCGCAACAATTACATTCAGGCCGAAGCAACGCGCCTCCAACATGACCATAGGTGAACCTTCGCGAGCTGCCTGTCCACCTGGAATCACAAGCAAATCGAGACTTGGATACACCATTGCCATATCGTCGACGTGACCAAGAAACTTCACATTGCTGGATGCCCGCGTCTCCAGCATGCCCTTCGCCGGTCCGTCACCCGCGATCACGAAGTCAACCTCAGGAAGCTGCGCAGCCACATCGACAAGCAAGTCCACGCGCTTACTCTCGTGAACTCGTCCGGCGTAGCCGACGACGCGACGAACCGGTTCGCAACGAGGCCCTGCCTTAACTTGCTCAGGCTCAAGCCCGCAATCAGGAAACGGATTTGGGATCACTTCTGAGATAATGCCGCTCCGAGATAAAGACTCCTTCACACCCTCACTTACAGCAATCACGCGGGCTGAACGAGACTGCCATGAGAGGTACCTTCGAGCACCTGGCGGAAAGTTCGTCGGCAATGGACCGTGCTCGGTCCACAGGATCGGTGTTCGCTCGCGGATTAACCGCGGCAACGTCAACTTTTCCTTCATGTACTGCACGTGCACGATGTCCGGTTTCGCCACATCAAGCGCCCGCACCATCTCCGGAACTGAACGAATCGTCCTAATTGCCTGACCGAACATTGGATGACGGCGGGTAAGTTTTCGGGTAACACCACTCGGAACGCACTCCCCAACAGACGCATCCCAGTGCGGAAGACTTCCGATCAGGGTCACGTCGACGGCGCCTGTATCGGCCAATTCTCGATATAATCGATAAATATATTCCTCAGCGCCACCTGCCAATTCGGAGCTGGCCACCACGGCAACCTTAATCATAATAAACCCTCATTCACAGTCTGGACTATTCATGCTCCGTCGGCTAAGACTCTGGACTCAACGCTCGAAACCGGAGCCCTCTTAACCAATAATATTGCGAAACCGATACAGGCGGCGACCAAAGAACTTCCCAACGAGATCTGCGCAGCCAATAGACTTGACACCGACGACCAATTTACAACAAAGAATATGGTGGTAATGACCAGGGATACCGCCGAGATCAAGGAAGAAAGAGCAGGGTACCCGCGTCCACCAATAATTGCGCCGCACACAAGCGAAGCCCATGTCGCTAACGTTCCGAATCCAAGGAACTGGATCGACTGGACGCTCGCCGCGAAGGGCAACCCAAACACTAACGGAACCACCAACGGCGCTAACAACTCCAGCGCTACGACCAGCAGAAAACATACAAAAAAGAAAATTCGCACTTCAATAAAAATTTGACGATTAGTTCTTCCGCAAGCAGCATACTGAAATGCATTTCTTGAAGCCAACGCTGCGAGAACGAGCGGCACCTCAGCAACAGTCACAGCAACGGCATAGAACCCGAGTTGCTCACTCGTCGACGTCACGGGCATCAAGATTTGATCCAAGCGTGAAGTCGCGACTGCAGTTATAGTTCCCACCGAGGACATAACCGAATATCTCACAAAGGCAGGGCGATCAGGATGATACCCAATCCGAAATCTGCCTCCAGACCAAAATAGAATCGACGCGCATGCCGCGAAGGAAAGAAGAGACGCCGCCACGAAGAATTGAGCGGTAGAAATACCAATCGCCGCGAGTACGAACACAGAGAGAAACCGCGTAATTCCGAAGTACGCTCGCTCCTTATCCAAGACCAGCCAATTCGCACGACCCTGCCAATACCCCCGACGTAACTGAACAAGAGATGAAACAACGATCACAGACCACGCTGCGACAAGAAACCAAAAGGAGATCCGCTGCTCCGCGCTGACGATACCGGCATACCAAATCATAAATGCATACGTAGCAAGCGCAGGGACAGTCCCCAGCAATGATCCCAAACGGTAGACCAGTTTACCGTCGGCGCCGCGTGCTATAAAGTACGCCACCGCTGCCGGGATTCCTAAACCAGCTACCGCACCGGCAACCGTTATCGGTTCCATTACACTGGCAAATTGACCTCGACCATCTGGACCCAACGCCCGCGCAAGGATTGGGCCACTGAGAATGCCCAGGATTGGGCCGAGAGCATAGGCACCCATACTGCGCACTTTTTCATTGCGCATCACAGAAGTCATTCGGTGTGGTACCGATGCCTTATCCATCACTTCACGAACCGCCGACATGCTATTGCGCCTCAACTGGCTTATGCACGCTGGCCAAGTCTTTGGCCTGTGCAATCCTCGTTGACCATGAGTGCGCCGATGCGTCGCCACTCCGCCGAACAGCGGCTTCGTTGTCGAATTCCGCAATACGCATCTGCACTGTATCTACAAACTCTGTTTTAGAATTGAGAATAGACACGTCTTCGGGTGCCGCCGCCACCAAGCTCTGAATTGGAGTGCTAACAACGTCGAGTCCAGCCGCCAAGTACTCATATACTTTTAGCGGAAAGACCCCGCTAGTATATTCATTCTGAACATACGGAATGACGCCTACCATAGACTCGCCACAGGCATCCGCTAGATCGTCAAGACCCAAATTTCCAAGGTATTCGACGCATTCGTGCTCCAGAAGTGGTCGCAGTTGTCTCTCACCTTCAACACCGTCGATACTCACAGGACCCGCTAGCGTCAGACTGATTCCCCGATCCGCAATTTCCGTGAGCAATCCAAAGTCAACTTTCGTTGGCGTTAAGTTTCCCGCGAAAATCGCACGCGGTTTGCGATGGCTTGAAGTCCTCGCGGAAAACCGATCCACATCCGCCACATTCTCCCACAGAAGCACATTAGCCGCACCCTGAGAAACTAGATGCTCTTTGACTCCGATGCTGCTGGCAACTACATGGTCCGCACGAGCGATTAGGTTACGCTCTGCGGCAAGTAAAAGGCTCGAAGGCACTCCAGGCAAGGTGTGCAGAAGGTCAACGGAGTGATAGATCACTTTTGAGAAATGCTGCTCTACGCCGTATGTTAACGGTGAGAACGTCCAGAGAACGTCGCCAGGGCTGATATCAACGGCCGACAGCAGTTGCGAGTTCAATGACTTCCGATTGATCGCCGCAAAAGGGACCACTCCATGAAATGGGATAACTCTAGGCGATAAAATAGATAAATTGTCCGGCACGGGGTCCGTTCCGGTATCTCCCGCATCGACACCGGCACCAACGCGGGTGGAGATCCGCTTGAATATTCGTCCCAGGTCTGACCGTTTAAAAGTGGGAGTGCGCAACCCCAAAGACTCGATATAGGTAACGTCGAAGTGTCGAGCGAGCCCAACCGCCATATATTGCTTATTCGTCCAGACGGAACTATTAAAATCCGCTGTCGAGAGGATCACAATTCGTGAGCTCATCTCATCCCTTCCCGCTGCCGAGGCTAATCATATCTGCATGGCGGCCAATTCGGTCATGCCCGACCCAGTCCTTGATATGATTCGCGAATCTCGATTCGTCAAATTGCAACGCCAAGGCACGGCTTGCTGACCGGTTACATTTCGCAGCGCGATGAATCGCATCTCGCAGAGACTCAGGGTCATCCGGATTGCATAAGGCTCCCGTCTCACCGTCTACCACACTTTCCCCAACACCACCGACCCTATTCGCTACCACACGCGCTCCCGCAGCCATCGCCTCAACGGGCATAATTCCGAAGTCCTCCACCCCTAAGAATGCGTACACGACACACACGGAGTACAGAAAGTAGAGCAACTCGTCAGAAACGCCACCCAGCAGGAACACGGGCACTTTCGCATTTTCAGCGACACTCCGAATTCTCTCGATATCTGGCCCCGACCCAGCTATCACGACCGGCAACCCCGAAAGCTCACCTGCCCGAATTACAGCATCCAAACGTTTGTATGCCACCAAACGTGATGCTCCAAGAATGAATTCCGACGGTAGTGAAGAGGCGATCTGGCAATCTTCAAGACCGAGCTTTTCGCTCCAATCGGATACCGACTGAATAGATTCCACAGCAACTGGTGGATAGATTACGCTCGCTTCCGCATTCCAGAAACGAGATATCCGGTCTGCGACAAAGCGACTATTCGCTGCAAAATTCTCAACGCGACCAGCGCTCTTCCGGTCAATCGACCGGAAGAGGGGCGCCACTGCTCGAACAAGCGTCGAATTTCCGCGCGAATCTAAGCCCGGATCCCAAATGTAGCGAGCAGGCGTGTGTACGTAGACGAACTTTTCGAGTTCGTCATTTCCACGAAATCGAACGTGATGCGCGAACAAATGACTGCTCACCAACGCCCATTCGTAGTCGTATCCACGACGGTATCTCCACGAGACCGGCATTGCCGGAAGCGCGAGCGCTTTGCTCTTCCTGAGAATAGTCCGGGCTAATATGCTCTCATGAACTAAAGAGTCTGCATATCTGCCTGGAGCGTCATTCCAAAGGCAGACTATGTCAGAACCGGGAATAATGCGAGTAAATGCATCAATTACCCGTTCGGCGCCACCAGTGCGTTCGATCCACTCGTGGACAATCACGCCAACCATTGATGCCTCCCAATCGGGAACGAATTGTGCTTCATCGGAAAAATTTGGAACCGATCACTACATGCGCTGGATCGCATGGGAAGACACACAGGACCGACTTGGTCAGCTTGCGGAGCCGACCAACGAACGATAAGAGGACCGATGCTATCGACCGAAAATCTCGCTAGACGCCATTTGTTGCCAACTGGTCCGAATGCTTGCAGCATGTCACTCATTTTTCGATTCTTCTGCCTGCGGCAATGACCTAATAAATCTGGCCGGCACACCGCCCCACAACTCATGGTTTGGAACGTCGCGCCGTACGATCGCCCCAGCTGCAACTACCGCGCCCTGGCCGATTGTCACTCCACCAAGGACTACCGCTGCGCTTCCAATCCAAGCACCGTCCCGAACTTCAATTGGATGCACGCTACCGGCACCTGCACGCGATCGAGGATCTTCCATTTCGTGATTGCTGGTGATGAATTTGACGCCAGCGCCAACACCTACGTTCGATCCAATTTTGACCAACGCCCGGTTGTCAAATACACATCCGTGATTTATTGAGGAGTTTCGTCCCATGGTTATGTTTGAAGTTCGGAAGTAGATTGCGGGCGCAGTCCAGCTTCTCAGATGTATCCCAATCCCAGCAAGCCGATATATTATCACTCGCAGGCGGGACGGGATTAGCGGCGAAGCACCGATACAATTTGCAAATGCGATACGCAGGTTCACTGATTCTCCTCTCGCGGCGAGTAACGTTAACGTTCTCCTGAATACCATTGCTCAGCAGTGGGGTTCTCGCCTCCCTGGTTGAAACGCCATTCAGGTGCGCCACTGATTCCTTCTTTTGTCCTACTCGCGCGCTTTTACTTGTGATTACTGCGCGAGCGATTTGATCAGCAGAGACGGTCCCAGAGGTCAAAATGATTCATCACATTCCGAAATTGAAGCTCATTTCGACCCTGTTCGACATTTATCGAGCGCAGTGAATTTCGTTGAGCTCGCCTCAAGGTTGGGAAACTTCCTAATCCGTTGGACACCTTCTGGGCCGGCGTGTTGTGCAAGAGTGTCATTGCCTTGAACCAGATATCATCTGCCGTCGGACAGAGCGACGATGCCAGGGTGAGATCATGGACGTCGTCGGGAAGGGTGCGCGGCGGGTATAGTATTCCCCCCATGCCGGTGAGAAATATGCGGGACGCAGGCGTGTAGATATCTGCCTGTGGCCACTCGACATAAGGAGCCAGATCGTTCTTTGAGCCCAGTATCCGCGTCCCTCGATGTCCGATGACCGCCTCTGGGTGGCCTCGATGAGCATCTAACAGGCTCTTAAGCCAGGTCCGCGGGTATAGGACGTCGTCATCGGCAGTCACAATGATCGCGTCCGGGTACCTAGAGAGCGCGGGAAGCAGCTTCTTATAGCTCTTGGTATTTCCATCGGCGAAAATGAACTCAACGCCTCGTGTTGCATAGTCAACAAGTGGGGCAGGCGGCTGTTTATCCGGGAATTCCTCGGCAGACAGAGTAATGACTATCTTATCGGGTTTCACTGTTTGGCGAAGAATGGTGCGGAGTGTAATTCGCAGACTGCCAACACGCTTGGGGAAGGTTGTAACACTGACCACGACCGGCACTGATCGCGGGCTATCGCAGAACCAATTGTATTTGGCGAATGGTTTGCGTGCCCGGGCCTGAGCAAATAGAGATGCGGTTTCATTCGCTAACTTAGACGCGAGGTGCGGCATTGATTAATCCTTCCAGTTTGGCGGAGGAATCCGTGAAACGCTGCGAATCGAGCGGTTTCCGCGACGCGAGGTCCACCGCCACAGTCTGGTATCCAATTAGAGTTGCAAGAAGGAACATGCTCTTCCATTCACCGTAGATTCCAGTGTTATCACCCATCCCGTGGATAAATACCCAACTCCACGCGGCCATCCCGTACGCATTGACTTGCAAGAGTTGTTTGTCGTTTGCGGATCGCGCCACCACGATGTACCGGATAAGGATAATTCCCAAGAAACAAGATACGGCCAGAACCCCGATGATCCCGGTCTTACTCCATGCGTCGATTAGGATGTTATGCGGTGGATAATCGCTTCGGCCGATGTAGGTTCCAATCCGTTCTTCCCACCCGCCGAAACCAAGGCCGTACAATGGACGATCCTCGAACATCGATGCTGCGGCCGTCCAAATTTCGGTTCGGGTGGCGTAGCTGTTTTCCGACTCGCCGGAGAATCCTGGTGCCACTTGGAGTAGGGACTTCTGGATTAGACTCAATGTTGCGGGTAAAGTGACTACGGCCGATAGTGCGAGGTACTGCACGCCTGATTTGGACCGCAACCGGCTCATGAGGAAGGCCAACACCGGCATAGCAATGGCGAGTGCGATACCGGTCTTCGACCCCGTGAAGAATACCGACGCCCATACAAACGTTGCCGCGAAGAGCCAGATCTTGTTATTGGTCCTTCGGTAGAGAATTAGTAGTACGAATAGAGAAATGCCGCCATACATCGAAGCGACATTCGCGTTGACAAACAATCCCCCCGATTTGACAGGGTCCAGCACGTTGTTAGGCGATCCGTTAAACAGAGAACGGGCGAATGGCCCAACAATCACCGTGGCGAACCTAGATTGCAAGAATGCAGTCTCGGAGTCCGGACTCAATCGGAAGGCGATCACGAGTATTGCCTGCAGCATCAACCAAGGGGCCGCCCACGCCAGCGCGTGGTCTAGGTTTTCCAGATTCTGCCGCGCCAACGCGACGGCGTAGTAGATGAGAGAGGAGAACATCAGTAGCCGCAATATCTCGCCGGTGGCCTCGTCGATATCAGGAGACCAAATCGTCGAGAGGAGAGTGGCAAGCGTGACCAGACTTAGCAATACGGTCACGCTAGTCGCGTGCCCGACAATTCGCCGGTCGACCAACACAACTGCACCCATTAAGAGGAAACAGATCTGACCTACCGATAGCGGCAAACCCGGAAGGAAGAACAAGGGTACTGCCAAGCCCCCCGCGACCTTGAAACGAAACGGCGGACTCATGCTGACGAATAGGGCCAGTCCAAGTGATGCCAAGCAGATCACCGAAACGAAGACCGTGGGATCGTCGTACATACTACTCACCTTCGTGCCGACCCAGGATTCTGTCTGGTAATACCGCACCCATGGAACTAGTACGCCCCATCACTCGCCACCACCGCCCTCACCGTCTTCCCGATGATCAGCAAGTCACCCATCATCGACCAGTTCTCCACATATGAGAGGTCGAGCCGCACAGTCTCTTCCCACGACAGGTCAGATCGTCCACTCACCTGCCACAGCCCGGTGACACCTGGCTTCACGAGCAACCGGCGCCGCACGGTGCCGTCGTAGGCCTCCACCTCGCGGCGCAGCGGCGGCCTGGGGCCTACAACACTCATCTCGCGACGGAGAACGTTGATGAACTGGGGAAGCTCATCAATGCTGAACTTGCGCATGAAGCGACCCACCTTCGTAACCCGCGGGTCTTCACGCATTTTGAATAGCACGCCGGCGCCCTCGTTGGCCTTCATCAGCGAGGCCACCTGCTTGTCTGCGTCCACCACCATGCTGCGGAACTTGAGCATCGGGAACGGTCGGCCGTCCAGGCCCATCCGCTCCGACTTGTAGAAGACCGGGCCCTTGCTGGTCAGCTTGATCGCGATTGCGACCGCCAGCATAACCGGGCTGATCAGGATCAGCGCCAGCGTCGCGAACACGAAGTCGAACGACAGCTTCGAGAACCTCTGCGCACCGTGGTACTGCGGCTTCTCCACATGGATCAGCGGAAGGCCGGCAACAGGGCGCATCGAGAGCCGAGGACCCGACACGTCCATCATCCCGGGGGCGACGACGAGGTCGACATGGTGAGGCTCGAGTGCCCACGCCAGGTCCCGCATTCCGTCGTGACCGAGGTGCTCCGTTGCCGTAACCGCCACTGTGTCGGCCTGGCAGAACGCCAGCGACTCCACCACGTCCTGCTCATCCCCGAGTACTGGGATCTCACGCCCGTTCACGGTGATCTTGTCGCCGTGCGTTCCGGTATGCCCCGGGATGCAGACGCCGACAACGCGGTAACCGTCAGCGGTGCCGCGGGCAAACGATTCGGCAAGATTCCGCACCGAACGTTCCCCACCGACCACCAGGACGGACGTCTGAAACTCTCCACGCGAACGCTTGCGCGTGATCACCTGGCGCCACACCCAGCGGTTCACCATCAGGGCAATCAAGCCCACCGGAAACGCGATAGCCAAGTAGAGGCGTGCCAGGTCGAGCCTGAAAAGGAGCGCCAGGATCGCGATGAACCCGAAGAGACGCACAGTCGACACGAATATCCGGCGGTACTCGTCGGGCCCGCTACCAATGACCCGGATGGTGCGGGTACGGAAGATCACCAACGTCACGAGCCACGCGACCACCAGCAGCGCCGAAACCAGCGTGTAGCTCAGATTGTAGATAGCTTCGCCGGTCGTCAGAACACCGCTGTCGCCGAAGCGAATCCACTGAGCCAATGCGACAGCAGCGAGCACCACCAGGGTGTCGGAGATCAGCAGTCGCCGGATGTACGCCGCCTGCCACTCTCTACGACTCCCGAGTCGTCCCGTCTCCGAAGAGACCGTTGTCGCACCCGGTGCACCCGATGCGGGGCCGAGCGGAACATCGAATGCGGTCACATTCGTTGCCTTCCACCTGAGAACCAATAAGCCGGCAAGCGCTGCTGTCTTGCGACTGTTGGCGGTGACTTACGACCGCCCCCCCCCCTGTTTTGCTGCCGAGATGATGATCGCACCTTCAACCATCTTCGTTACAACCGGAGTGGCGAGAGTCACATCAACGAGAGTTCAACCGCGAGAACAGGTTCCTGCGCAGGTCACGAGCATATAGATCGAATGAATGACACGGCCTACACCAAACTGCACACCATGGATAGGGCCTAAGGTCCTGGCGTACCAGGATAAGTTCCGGTATTTTGCCCGAATCCTACTCGTGAGTCAGGTCGGATCGGTTCCCTCAAGCGCTCGATATCGAGGCCCGCGTAACAAGCAGTCTTTCCGGGCCTTCGATGCACGGATCGTCGTCTTGTCGACACGAAGGTCCACCTTGAGCAATTCTGGACTAGTCATTCACGTGAATGATTTGAGCGGATTCCGGGGACCGCAAACTGCGAGTAATCGGATGGACGACTACATTCCTTTCGTCCCTCAAACATTCTCGGGGGGCTCAGTCATCAAGGGGTCGATCGTGGTTACTTCACTGCTTCCGGGGTCTAAGGGCGGCAGCCGCGGGCACAAAAGTCAGGAGCCGAAGGCGCATCAGCGGCTCGACATCCAAGGATTGCGAATGGTCGCAGTCACGCTCGTTGTGCTCTCGCACCTGTTCCACTGGCCCAGGGGCGGGTTCATCGGGGTCGACGTGTTCTTCGTGATCTCCGGGTTCCTGATCACCGGCTCGTTACTGCATACCCTGGAGAAGAATGGGCGGATCTCGTTCTCGAGCTTCTACCGACGACGGGTACGCCGAATCGTCCCCGCCGCAACGTTGGTGCTCGCCGTGACGTGCGTCGCCGCATACCTGATTTTCCCCGCGAGTCGCTTCAAGTCCATTGAACTCGACGCTGTCGCCGCGTTCTTCTTCGTGTCGAACTGGCGCTTCGGAATTGAAGGCACCGACTACTTCAACGCGTCGGGGGCGGTCTCGCCGCTGCAGCACTACTGGTCCCTCTCCGTGGAAGAGCAGTTTTACTTCATTTGGCCTGCCGTCATCCTGGCGATCGGGTTAATGGTCACCCACAAGTCCTGGTCGCGACGCGCACGCCTCGCACTGTCCGCCAGCGTCATGGGCGCAGTCGTCAGTGCATCCTTCGTGTACTCATTCTTGGACACCGCGAGTAACCCGACCTGGGCGTACTTTTCCACGCTGACTCGAGTGTGGGAGTTGGGCATCGGCGCACTTCTCGCAATCACCATCAGCCTCTATGACCGAATACCTGACGCTGTGCGCCCAGTCCTCGCATGGCTCGGTCTGATCATGATCACGTTGGGCGCCTTTACGATCACCGAAGCCGGTGGAGGATTCCCTGCGCCATTGGCAGCCGTGCCCGTGCTTGGCGCGGCCTTGGTCATCACCGCCGGCGTGCGGGGCGAACACCGCTTCCTCGGAATTCTGACTAACCGCCTGAGCACGTACGTCGGCGACATCTCGTACTCGCTGTACCTATGGCATTGGCCGAGCATCATCCTGCTCGGCGCACTCATGGACCGGAATGGCTACTACTTCGCCGCGTCGCTATTCCTTATGTTCGGCTTATCCATCGCTGCGTACCACTTCTTCGAGAACCCGATCCGAGCCTCAAAGTGGCTCGCGACCGTCGAGGAGACGAAGGACCGCAGCATCCTCGATCGGTCGCGATGGCGGTTGCCGACGTTGAAGATGAGCGAGACGAATCAAGGCATCGGTATCGGGGCGCTTGCACTTGTAACGGCCGGACTCGCCGCGTACGCATTGACACCCAGCGCGCCAACCTTGCTCCCTCCGGCTGCCTCCGCTGGACCGAACTTGAGCGTCACAAAGGCCGCCGTGGTAGGCCCGGAGCAGGCGAAGTTAACAGCGGAACTGAACAGCGCCCTCAAAGCCGAGCAGTGGCCGCCGGACCTAACTCCAACCATGGACGAAGTCATATCGGAATCACCCAACCGGACTGACGTTAGCGATTGCGGTGGACCCCGTCCGCCCGCTCTATCCGCCTGCACCTGGGGAAGCACAACCGCTCCGCACACACTTACGATGGTTGGTGACTCGACCTCAATGGCATATGCGGAGGCATTCAAGTGGGTTGCGAACAACAGCAACGGCGCTTGGAAAGTCCAGCTTCTATCGATGACAGGCTGCTCGTTCATGATCGGAGATCTGCAGGCGCCAAACCAAACTCTGCAGAGTGCATGCCCTGGTCGCGTTGCCTCGGAGATTCAGTCGGTGGGTTCCGCCCGTCCGGACATAGTCGTCGTTACTAACAATTACGCGGACCGAAAGTTCGTAAGCACTGGACAACCAATGAGTTTGCCTGAGCGAACCGACGCCGTCGCGAACGCTATCGCGCAAATCGCTTCTCACGCCTCAACGGTGATCATGCTTCCGCCTCCACCGGCGGACAAGGAACTTCAACAGTGCTACACCCGACGGAGTGCTCCGACCGACTGCGTCACAACAGTCACAACCGATTGGCTGAGGTTTGAGGAAGTCGATCGGAACGTCGCCGATAGGTTCAAGAATGCTAACTTCCTCGAAACCCGGCGCTGGTTCTGTAGCGAAAGTTCCTATTGCCCTGCGTTCGCAGGCACCTTGCCGACCAAGCGGGACAAGGTGCACGTAACGCCCGACTTCTCGGACCGGCTTGGGCCAGTTGTGCGCGAGTCACTCCGAGATGCAGGTCTGGGGGTTTAGTTCGAGACAGCAGCCCGCACCCGCTGAGCGAGGATGTTCACAGATGACGCGGGAATGTCCGACTACGCAATGGAGACCGAGGTTGGCTAGGGACATGCAATGACCTAGGAGCGTGGGTCGGTAACACGCCGGGCGGGGTGTTCGGGTGATGGTCGGGTATGCGAGATGATGGGGCGTGCCTGATGATCTCGATGATGGTGGGTTGTTCGAGGTAGACCCTGTGCAGCGGG